>JAZNBF010000013.1:0-4083 GCA_045586905.1 Clostridia bacterium | reverse complement strand
TTCAAAATCGGGAATGTCGGTGATGAAATCAATTTTCAGATAGTTCCACTGACTCTTCTGCTTGAGAGTGATGCTGTGGGAGTCAGAAGCTACCACCATATCTGATTCGGCTATGTGGAGGTAGGAATAAAGCTCGCCTGCCTCTTTTCTTGAGAACTTATCCTGAACAATGAACTGAGTACGGTTGTTGAGGAGTGCATAGGCTCTCTTATATTCATTTACATATTCCTGATAGGAAGGCTGAAGATTGATGATACCAAATGCCTCATTCTCAGTTGCACCTGAGTCTACAATCGGGCAATAGGTGTCATATTCATTTTTCGCAATGGTCTGGCCCATGCTTTCCGATTCGGGATCAAACACTATACAGTTGTGACCTTCGGTTCTTATGCGGTAATAGTATTTACCGTCACGGGTTCTTGTGTAGGTGTCGGCACCCATATCGTGAACCCATCTTTTGCTTTGTTTAACACCATTGAGGTCGGTGTAGCCTGCATCGAGAACAAAAGTACCACCGTCATACTGAATGTGACCGATACGTCCGTTACCACCCTTTGCACCGATGTAGCGTTCATCGTTGCCGCTGCCTGAGCGCATGCTGAGCACGGGCACGAGACCGTCGAGGAAATAGTCCTTGGGCATTTTTGAGCGCCAGTCGGCATCATAGGGCTTGGATGCGTCATACCAGATAAGGTCTTCAAGCGAAGGAACAGATGTCACATCTGTGCTGGTGAGATATTTTTCAACAAGCGCTGTACGATATGCTCTGAGAGCAGGGATGTTGTAGCGATCGGCAAGATAGTAATACACAGGGCTCATGTTCTGATGGACATTACGGTTTGCATCGGAGAAGTTGAACACAAGCGATGCACCTCTCATAGCAAAGGGGAAATAGCCGGTTTTGTCAAGGCCGGGCATATCCTGAATGCCGCCATCGGTGCCTGTGGCCGAGAGCATTGCATCGGTCATGAACATCATGGAATATGTGGCGTAGCTCCAGTAGCCTATACCTTCGGCATAGTTACCGTCGGGCAGATACTGATGGCCAATGTTGCCGGGGAGATGTTCTACCACGAGGTTTATAAGCTCGTTGCAGAGGTTTTCATAACCGGGTTCGTCACAAATGGCAAGAGCTGATGTGACAAAGCCTTTGGAGTTTGCCGCAACAACGTTGTTTCGGTAACCCATGTAGCCGCCGCCATTACGGACCTTACTGTAAGAGTCATACACATGCCTCATAAGCGCATTTCTGATGGCAAGCCTTTGAGCGTCATTTAAGTAGTCATAGCACCAGTCATACAGAAGTGCCATACCGTTTGATATGTGAGCTGCATCAAGACCTGTGTTCTCTGCTGACCAGAGAACATCGGAGCCTATCATGTTTGCAGCCTCTTTCCACACCTGCTCGGCATATTTGTCTTCGCCTGTGAGAAGATACATGAGGCCGCAATATTTGGCAACGGTTTCAAAATAGTTTCTCTCCATGGTGACTTTACCGTTTGTAACTTCATATGGAGGATCAGGTTCATGTCCGACAAAGGCATCCGCTTTCTTTTTGAACTCGGCATAAACTCTGCCAAGGAATTCGTCATTTTCGATGGCTTCTTTAAGATTTGCCACTTTTTCGTCTGTCATAATAAGACGGGGATGAGCCTTGTCTGGATATCTTTCTTTTACCATTGATGCATAGTCGGTCATGGTGGACTCATCATAGTAGTCGGGCAGAATAACTTCGCCTTTTTCATTTGCCACGGTCTGACCTTCGGCTCTGCCTTCAAAATACATTTTGCTTATGTAAAGCTCGGTGTCTTCATAGAATCTGCTGGAATCATGAAGAGATGCCGAAAGGGCTATGTGGTTTGATTCGTAGGGCTTCCATGTTGGCGAATTACGGCCGCCGCAACCACCTCTGTCACCAAAGCCGCCGGAGATGGGAAGCTTTACTGTTCTCCATTCGCCTTCCCAGTTGGCACAGAAGCTCTGCACATAGTAGCCTCCCTGCCCACTGTAGAACAGCACGTTCAGTGGGTGGTAGGTCTTTTTGGCAGAATACATTTCGATTACAAGGAAGCCATAATCTTCCTGTGCAGCATTGAACTCTGTGCCCATGCCAGCTCTGAGTTCTGCATCGCCCGGGCCCCATTTGAGTGCAGTTTTGCCATGATACTGACCTACTCTGGCATCGTTTGGATGATTTTCTGCCAAGTAGATGATGTAGGGGTCAAGCTCCTCAGGTGTCTCTGAAGGATCATCACCTTCATCGGGTTCGGATCCGAGACCGGAATCGTCGGCATAGCCGCTTACTGTGTAAACCTCTTTGGACATAATCTCAGGAGATAAACCGCCTCTGTTATAAACGCGGGCACCAACCTTTATGTGTCTGCCTGTAAAGTCACCGTTTAAAGCAAGTTTTCCATGACGGTTTATGTAAAGAGAATCTGTTACATCGGTGGATGTAACCTTTGTGTATGTACCGTTTATATCGGTGGTGTCGGACACATAGTAGGAATATTCAAAATGAGTTTCTTCATTGGTATAGTCTACAACGCAAGCCATTGCGGCAGAGCCTGAAACTATATCACCCGACATGGGGGCTTTGTCAAGGCGTACATTATAGGGGTGAGGTGTTGAAGAGCCGTAGAGCTTGAAGTTGTCAACGCCGCCTGCGCCCTGGAACTGGAAAAGGTTATTAGGTCTGGATGAAATATATGTCTGAGAGTCATAGATATGTTCTCTGGTGGGAGTGAGAAGCTCATCATCAAAAAACAGAGTATACATCTGAGTTGTATAACGATAGGGGTTTGGGTTGTCAGCGGTCTTTATGTTGCCGACAAGCATAAGCTTAAGCTTGTGCCAGCCGGGCTCTACATTTGCAATTGTTCTGCCGTCTGCATCAGTAACCACCTTTGTGGTATGATTCCACTTGATATAGTCATTCTTTCTATGGGCTGCACCGTATCTGATACCAAAAGCAAAATCTTCATCAGCTTTTAAAAGAACATCAGCGGCTATGATAAAGGAGTTCATGGCACCGTCATCAGGATAGGAAGTAGGGCGAAGCCATCTCTGGGGTATGGATATAAAGTTACTGCCATCATAGGAATAGTCGGAAACAAGATATTTGTTGCCTGTCTGGGCATCGGTTTCAACTTTGGCATCGATTATCACCGCTGTTGTCGAGTCGGTGTCACCTGCATGAACGGAGCCACTGCCGCTTGAGTAGCAGAACGGATCATCAAAGTTGAAAATAAATGGTGAGTTGTTATACAAGCCGATGTTACCGGAATGAGCACCTGTGGCACCATTGTCAGTGGTGGCAACGACACGGTTGTTCTGGGATTCGCCGGAGGTGCCAAACCCTGATGTCATAACGAGGATACCGTCGGGATCCATGTGCATTGTTTCAGTTGCACTATAGAAAATGTACTGAACAGTATTGTTGGCATCTTCGGCATAGTAGTCGAAGTGAGCAACCTCGTCACCGTATGGTGCAATCCATGAGCGGTGCTGACGGTTTGTGGTGCCTGGCTTGTTCTGATTTGCCGCCGGGTCACGGTATACCGGAACTGCCGCAAAGGCAGGAAGAGTGATGAGGGATGTGAGCATGACAGTTATGAGAACTATACTCACAAGCTTTGAAAATTTTCTTTTCATACAATACCTCCTGGAGTTTATTTTACAGAAGAAAGTTTCTTTTCCCTAAAAATAAAGATACATTATTATCATATCACAAAAAATGAAAAAAAGAAAGAGTTTTTTTGTATTTTTTTATATAAAAAATCTGTTCGGATTAAAATAATTCTTTTAAAAAAATCCCGAAACGAAAAAGTCGTTTCGGGATTTTTGTTTTGTAATCAGTTGTTTGTGTTGAACACCTTAAGGAATACTCGTCTGAGTATTGTAGCTGCCTGAGCACGGGTGATGTTTGCCTTAGGTGCAAAAGTGTTCTCACTCATACCATTTGTGAGACGAAGGCCTATTGCCTTGTCGATGTAGGTGAGATACGGACCGTCGGAAAGGTCGGTAAATGTGCCTGTTACACCTGCGCAAACCACCTCTCTGCGAACAGCTGCAGAATATGCA
>JAZNBF010000012.1:0-15557 GCA_045586905.1 Clostridia bacterium | reverse complement strand
TCAATCTCTGTATTTGTTATATGCTTGTTCAGTATGATCGTAAAGTTTTCAGTATACAATTTCATAAATAAAGTCCTCCTTCGGTAATAAAAAAAGCCGTATCATTTCGATACGACTTAAATCCATTCAAGCAATTCTGCTTCAATTCACGAGAATTGAAAATTGCTCATTTTATTGAATTTTTCAAACCACATAAAGCTTAAAAGCCTTGATTTTATGCGGTTTTTCGTTTTATCACCAAAGTGTCGTTACCATCAGGTGCTAGTTGGGGCAACTCAGTGCAGGTTCGATTCCTGTTATCCGCATAAAAAGCACACCTTTGGGTGTGCTTTTTTCATGACCTGATATTTTTGCCTGTATCACAAAACTATTGACAGATGTATAATATAATGCTATAATATTGTCAATAAAAAACCGTTGAGACAGAAAAAAGGCAGATAAGGTCTTACCGAGCGAGCGGATTACGGTGTGAGTTCCGCAAAGATCCTCTGAGTAATATGGACTGTCGAGGGCAGTGTCAAATGCACTGACGCGTGGCCGGCGTTAAAGGTCGGGAGTATGTTGGTACTCTAAAGAGCGCACAGATCATCTGTGAATTCAAGGTGGCACCGCGGATAAGTTGTTATTCGTCCTTGACAGGCAAAATATTTTTGCTGTCAAGGACGTTTTTTGTTTCCAGGGCAGCGCAGGAGAGATTTGTAATGTTTATTTTTTCAAAACGATGGTGAAACCGGCCTCAAAAAATTTTTTAAAATACTAATATATCCCGGAGGAAACTAAAATGAAAGTTAATAATATCGATTTTGATACCTATTTCACAAACTATCCCGACAAAGATGGTTATTTCGGTAAATACGGTGGCGTGTATGTTGACGACAAGCTGAAAGCCGCAATGGCTGAGATAACAGAAGCCTACTATTCCATCTGCCAGTCACGCAAATTCATTGCCGAGCTTCGCAGAATAAGAAAAGAATTTCAGGGCAGACCTACCCCCGTCACACATCTTGAGCGCCTTTCCGATGCTCTCGGCGGCAAGGTTCAGCTCTATGCAAAGCGCGAGGACCTCAACCATTCGGGTGCACACAAGCTCAACCACTGCATGGGTGAAGCGCTCCTTGCAAAATACATGGGCAAGAAAAAGGTCATAGCCGAAACAGGCGCAGGTCAGCACGGTGTTGCTCTTGCAACTGCAGCTGCATATTTCGGACTTGAATGTGACATCTACATGGGCTCTGTCGACATCAAAAAACAGGCACCAAATGTTGCCCGCATGAAAATTCTGGGCGCAAATGTTGTAGAGGTCACTCACGGACTCAAGACTCTCAAAGAAGCAGTTGACGCAGCTTTCGATGCCTACTCCAGAGAATACAACGATGCCATCTATTGCATAGGCTCCGTTCTCGGACCTCATCCTTTCCCCATGATGGTAAGAGATTTCCAGAGCGTTGTCGGCATTGAAGCAAGAGAACAGTTTATAGAAATGACAGGCAATCTGCCAAGCGCAATTGTTGCCTGCGTTGGTGGCGGCAGTAATGCGGCAGGCCTTTTTGCAGGATTTTTAAATGACCATGTCGACATCTACGGTGTCGAGCCTCTCGGCAGAGGTGCAAAGCTTGGCGACCATGCCGCAAGCCTCAAATATGGCACCGAGGGCATCATGCATGGCTTCAACAGCATCATGCTCAAAGATGAAAATGGCGAGCCTGCACCTGTATATTCTGTGGCAAGTGGTCTCGACTACCCCTCTTCAGGTCCCGAGCATGCATTTTTGCAGGAATGCGGCAGAGTAAAATATGATTGTATAGACGATGAAGAGACAATCGATGCTTTCTACAAGCTCTCCCGTCTTGAGGGCATCATTCCTGCCATCGAAAGCTCCCATGCTGTTGCTTTCGGCATGAAGCTTGCCAAACAGATGGACCACGGTTCAATTCTCATCAACCTCTCAGGCAGAGGCGACAAGGATATGGACTATATCATTGAGAACTACGGAATCAGATAAGGGATTTAAAAATATTCCGGACCGCAAAAGGCAGAGAAGTAAAAAGATTATATTTTGTGTATAAATCTTAGTATATAAAGATTTTATATAAAAAGGAACCCATCGTCTGGTGACGATGGGTTTATTCTTTGTTTTGCCTTTTGCTCTTGACAAACTTCACCCTCGCAGTATCTGTATACAGCTTCGGGCTACCGTGCCAACCGAGAAAAACACTCGATTGGCATTCAGTTTGTCAATTCCGAAAAATTTTTCCTATCCCTGAAAAGATGGAGCTTTAATTATTTAAGTTTTTTAAAGTCAAATCTGATATGCGTATTCATTTCTTCAAAAGGCTTAAGCACAACAAATTTGTTCTGGTCGATGATGTTCTGACCACCAAGCGATGTTGTTCGTGGCTCAAGACCAACCACATATTCCGATTCGCCAAGCATCTTCCACACAAGAAAATCAGATAGCTCAGCTCTGTCGTGGGTGATATATGCGCCAATCTCACCGTTTTCGATGCCTGCTGTAAAGAGTCCGTCCTTTTCGCCGGGAATGTCGATGCATTCTTCCTCTTTTCCATGAATGGGGGCAGTTATATCGGCAATTTCTGAGGGAACATTTATGATTTTTGCGCCTTCTCTCACGAGGGGATAGCCGAAGTTGCAATGATAGCAAAGAGCCACGCCTTCTTCTGTGAAGTTTTCGTTCACGAGGGTGTCTTCCACGGTGAAGCTTTCGTCAAAAAGCTTTGCAGTGATGGTTCTTTTGAGCACAAGGTTTTCGCCGAAAACTGCACTTTCTCTCATTTCGCCAGACACCTGCATTATATATTCATCGCCAACCCAGTCGGCAAACACGCTCACCTTTGTGGCAGGAGTGTTTGCTATTCTTCCGTGAATGCCCTGTTCTCCTGCAGGCCCTCCGATGTTTTTGAGACCACATGTGGTTATAAGACCACCGGTAAAGCCTCTGAGCCAGCTGAGTCCGTCTTTTTCATAAAATGCGGGAGCCACAACACCCGTTTTTGAAATCCATGCAAGAGCGTAGCCTTCATAATAAGCCTGCGCAATGTCCATGCACCTGTCGGGCAAAATGGTGAAACGGAGCTTGCCTGTGTTGATCTCAATTGCTCTTACACCCTTTGACTTCCCGTCGTTGAAAGTAAAATCTCTCACACCGCCAATCTGTTCCACACTGCCGATGTGTTTGAGTAATTCTTTTTTATCCATATCAATTCTCCTGACGAATAATCTTGATAACCTGATTATATCAGACATACAAGGCAAATTCAACACCCTGAGTCATAATTATTTTTTTATTTGAAAATATATAGAAAAACCGGTAGATTAAGTCTTAAATCTACCGGTTTTATCGAGGTGACAGGACTCGAACGCGATAATTTTGCTTGAACTTCAAGGGGTATAGTAGTATTTGACACATTCTGACACAAATTCAGAATGTGAAGTTATTTAATTTTTCTGCAGTTTCCTTTTTTCTTTCGCTTCTGATGTGGGTATAGATTTGTCTTGTCAGATTTATATCTGAGTGGCCCATCAGTTCCTGGGCATCTTTTATGTCGATTCCTGCTTCGAAGAGCATGGTTGCATAACCATGGCGCAGCTGATGCGCTGTTATGTTAACATTATACTGATTACAGTATTTTTTCCATCTGTTATCGAACGCGCCTTTCGATAGTGGTTCTTTGCCGTCATTGTTCATCGAGAACAGGAAGCCTTTGAAGCCTTTCGGGATTGCTGCTTTTACCTTATCCAGGAGAATTATCTCTCTTTCGGCCGCATCGGTTTTGAGCACTTCTTCATATACAGGTCTGTTACCGTCATGTATAACATGGTTTCGGATCCTGATGATGTTTTCTTTATAATCGATGTCTTTATCGGTTATTGCAAGTGCCTCGGATTTTCGGCATCCGGTATTCAGCAGGAAAAATGGTAACAAATCAAAACCTTCGTGATGTTCATTTACTATCTTTATTTCTTCTGTTTTTGGCATAAGGCGAGGCTTTTTGGGCAGATTATTTGGAAGCCTGATGTCTGACACCGGATTATATGTGAGATATCCGTTTAGGATTGCATATGTGAAAATCATATTGAGTATATTTTTATGTGTCGCTACCGTTTTTTTGTAGTATCCTTTTCTTATGAGCATATTGATAAAAAGGTTTATTTCCGGTGCTTTTATTTCTGTGATATACATTTTACCAAAATGTTCTACAATTTTCTGATATGCTGATTTTACGCTTTTGCGATAGTTTATATCGGATATCTTTCCTCGGTATTCAGTATCCCACTTATCTGCTATTTTTTCGAATTTCTTTCCTTTTTCTTCCTCTTCGGATGTAATCAGCAGTTTTGTGATTATCTCCTTTTCCGCCTTATTTTTGTTGGTTTCTGATGAATAAAAATATTTATATCCATCTTTGGTTTTGTGGCGATATTGCCACCTTCCGTCCTTTCTTTTTGTGATGTTCATTTTTTCACCTCATTTTTATATTTGACAAAAAGAGGCGTGTGTGCTACCATATACTTGGCGGTATACTTTGGTATACTCACACACCCATATACTCTCTATGCTGTTGCCGCAGCTTAGAGGGTATTTTTTTGTTTTGATTTAAATTTAATATATAATTATGACATTCGATGCCGAGGAGTTATTGATTGCCTGAGCATTTATTTCCCATATTTAATATAACACCGAATGTTACCAACGACAAATATATATAAAGCATTTTTGATGTAAGTACTGAACAAGCGTATGACATATTTTTTACACTGTCTAAAATATCTACGCCAGTAAATATCAATGGTAGGAACTGTAAAAAAACTATTTTGATTGTAACAAAAGTAAATGCTTGACTTTGTTTATATGAGCTTGTGTTTTTATAATCTTTTTGTGGCATTTCTTTGTCGCACATGCTATACACTGATATGATGTTTATAAAAGATGATAATATCATTAAATTGTAATTTTTATATAAAATAGATATTATTATTGTAATTGATGATGATATCATTCCTACTAAATTTATTTTGTGATTTTTCAAATATCCTTTCATAAAATTTGTCAGCAGTAGGTCATTTATTGTAAAACACACTGCGTATCTGATACAATTTTCGCTATTATTATATATTGCATCCGGAATGAAAAAAGCTGCAGCTAGTGTTGAGATTGCCAATGTTGGAATAATAGTATGTAGGTGTCTATGATTTGGCGACCTTTTTTTGTATATTGTTTCGCTATTGTCGTACATAACCAGGATAACTATTTGAATAAATAAATATACAATTGATAAATTTAATACCGTTTCTTGTGAGCTTTCATTTAATAATAAAACTGCAACGAACAAAAGTATGATTATACACATAGGAATCAATTTTATAACATCGAATTCCTTGCTTTTGTCTCTTGATGTTTTATCATTTTCTTTGATGTTTAATATGCCATTGATTACCTTCCTTGTTGGTTCGTGTTCTCTGTATTTTTTTATAACTTCCCATTCTGTATTTGTTAGTTTATGTTTTAACATTGTTTTCCCTACTTCTATAATCATGACATAACGGGTATGCCTTATTCTGTTATGTCATAATTTTTTATTGTTTACGGTCTGCAGATTTTGCAGGGTGTGTGGTGCTTTTCGGCTTCAGCTCTGCTATATTCTGTAATGGTTTTTCCTTTGATTGTATAGCAGTCGGCAAGATGAAACCGTGTGCCTGTTTTGGTTACATATACGATATCAGACTCATTGTCGGATATTT
The DNA here is from genome assembly GCA_045586905.1 of Clostridia bacterium. Classification (GTDB taxonomy): domain Bacteria; phylum Bacillota; class Clostridia; order UMGS1810; family UMGS1810; genus RGIG1828. The sequence continues at coordinate 9,797 of JAZNBF010000012.1, read as the reverse complement.
TTATGTTGTTTGTGGCCGGTGATGAATCTGACAAGGTTTCTGCATCCTTATAGTCGTATGATGCTGCGGGCACAATTGCCGGCATATTATGCCCAATCAGAGTGCAGGTGATAGCGACAGTGATAAGTGCATATATCAGATTTTTAATTATCTTTTGCGGTAATTTTAAAACTGTATATGCAAAATGCCAGGCCTGGGCTTCGTTTAACTTTGAAATGCTTTTATGTTTATGCTCTATGTGGCCACATTCATGGAGCAGGATCATAAGCTTATCTGCATCATCTTTTGCATTGCCGAGGAAGACATATTTTAAATCGTTATGATTATATACAAAGCCTTCTTCATCGACATTTTCAAGTTCGAGCAGAGATAATACTTCTTTTCCTCTTTGTGAATGAATGTATATCAGCTCATAACCTTTTCTTTCGATGTATTGTCTGATATGAATTTCATCAAGTTTTTTTACCTTCAGTTTAAATATTAAATGTTTTAGCATTCGTATCCTCCGTTATAGCAGAGAAGGCGATGCCCGTTATGTCAGATTGACTTATTCATTTTTATCTTTTTTCAGCTTGATTTTGGTTTTTTCATCGGGTGCTTTTGCAGTGTATTCTTTGCCTGAAGCTGCAGCTATAAAAGGTCTTTGGATTTTTTCTTCTGGTTCGATACCGAGAAGTTTGTCGACTGCAGGCTGCATTTCGGGTTTGGCTATATAGGCTTCAATTACTTTTTGGTAGTGTTTGTTCTTTTTGATGGAAGAAAATAAAATTGTGTTATTTTCTTGATTTTCATCTGTTTTTATGCCGATTATTTCCAATGGCGAAACCTCAAGTATTTTTGCGAGTAATGCAATTTTATCTCGTTTCATGTTGTCTATATAACCTGTTTCCCATTTTTTTACTGTGCTTTTACTTACTCCTACATATTTGCCTATTTCTTCCAATGTAAGATTTAATTCTTTTCTTCGAGCTTCTATATCAAAATTTTTCATAATACCACCTTTTTGTTATTTTTAATTTTCAACAAATTGTGCCACAGTGAGCTTGAACTATTACAATTATAACACCTAAGTTTCATAAATGCAACATATTTTTTGTAAAATGATAAAAAAGTTTCCAAAAAGATATTGACAAAAGAAAAAAAGAGGTGTAATATATAAGTGTCCTAAAGGAAACGAAGAGAGGTGATTTTATGAATTTCAATTTACTGCGTGCGAAAATAGTTGAAATGGGATATAATATGAAAACTTTTTCAAAAGCAACAGGGATTAATCGTGTTTCTCTATATCGTAGGCTTTCTGGCGAGGTCGAGTTTGACAGAAAGGAAATTGATGTAATTTCAAACGTATTATCATTGAATAGCGATCAGATATTTGAAATTTTTTTTGCGCGTCAAGTTTCCTAAAAGAAACAAAGTGATAAGGAAGTGTGTGTATGCCAAGAGAAAATATAAATTACAGAGACAATCTGGAGAGGCTCATTGAGCACTTTGGGAAGAAAGAAATTTTAAGCATCCAGGATGTTATTAATTACACCGGGAAGAGCAGAAATTTTGTTACGAAAAATCTTATGCTTGGCCGCTATATCACAGTTTGCAATCTTGCGAAAGTATTCTGTGATTATGTTGCCAGGTGATGCGGGAAGGAGGACTTTTATTATGACAAGAAATGAGCTTACAGGCATGTGCAAAAATTATTACATTGCATCATCTGAGATGGTGTTTGATATGCGCTACCGTGAGAAGATATGCATTGCTACGCCTGCGGCAACAGGTGTTGACAATGCACAGCTTGTGCCGAGGACCGGAGAAGACGACGGAAAGCTTAATGCAACCTTTTTTGGTGCCGATGGGTTAAATGCTCTGACAACTCATTCCCGTTATGCAGTAGGTGATTATGTGTATGTTAGGGAAGCTTACTACAAAAAAGACGGAGAGGTATGCTACATGGCCGACGACGGATATGATGCATACCGTCATCGTGACAAGGTTATAAGTGCACGGTACATGCCGAAGGGTTTGGCAAGGATATTTTTCTGTGTAGAGGCGGTTAGACTTGAGCGCATTAAAGACATCAGGCTTGATGAGCTGAGAAAATTCGGGTTCAGCAATTTTACTCCGTTTTTCAAAGCGTATGATGCATCACTTTCGGAAAAGGAATGGGAATATTCAAGGTCAGAGCTTAATCCGTATGTGTACATTTATGAGGTACGGATGGTGGTACCGGATGAGCTTAAGGTAAAGATTGATATGAGTTCACATTCTGCCGAGTGGTACAAGCAACAATTTGCTCATGTTCCGAAAACCGAGGAAGAGTGGGCAGAATATTTCAGACAAGGCATTCGCAAGCATCGGGTTGCAGAGATTAGAAAATACGCAGAAACTGAGCCGATATTTGGCAGGATGCTCGACAGAGCTCTGGAGAGGGAGAAAAGCAATGGTTGAAAAAGCTTTGATATGTTTTCTTGCCGGATGGCTTCTTTTGATATATGTTTTCAGGATTTACAAAAGAGATGAAAAAATAAGGAGAAGGGGAAGTGGAAAAATGAGTTGGTATGAGTATCTGATGTCGCTTGGAATTGATGAGCTTGCCTTTGTTTTAGGCGGTGACCGTGATTTTGCTGAATTTTATTGCAATGGTAAAAATTGCCCGCATTACTCTGAGACTGTGGAATGTGCAGCATTTAACAAGTGGTGTGACGAAGGGAAAAAACCGGACAGGTATCCGTGTGTATCTGCCTGCAAAAGATGGCTTAATTCTGATAAGGAGGGAAAATGACATGGAGAAAAACTGCTATTATTGTGCGCATAGAGATGTGTGCCCGAAGGCGTACAACATTGAGCCTTGTGACGAGTTTGCGCATCGTGATGACCTGCATTTTGGTGATGAGATTGAGGCTGCCAAAATGAAGCTTATATCAAAATTTGAACACTTGAGAACCTTATCGCCTGTGGCTGATGCCATTCTTTCTGCAATGGAGAATGAGCGCTTATTTGACTTTGTTGAGACTGAAAGGAAGGTGCCTTATTTTGGGAACTACTGACAACAAATTTTGCTCGGCATGTGACGAGTTTTTTCGCTGTGTTGGCGGGATGGAGGTTGATTGTCCTCTGAGTCACATGAAGGCGCGCGAAGATAGAAAGAAGTGCGTGAAGGTCGGTCAGAAGATAAAACTAAGGCTTCAGATTGCCTGCTCGAGTTATTTTACCGAGCATATGGCAAAATGCACTGTGCTTGAGTGCTATGACAAGTTTTGTGTGCTGACAAACGGGAAATACAGGTTTGGCGCATTTTATGACGAGCTGCACGAGGGAGCGCACATTATTGCATAGGGGGTTTTTGATTTGAAAAAGATTGCTGATCAGACCGGGCTAAGTGCCAGGGAAAAGGAATTTTTGAAAACCTTTGCTTCATGTGATATGTCACCCTCGAAGACTGCAAAAGCTATGTTTTTTTCGTATAATGCAGTTTATTACTTCTGCAGAGCTATTTTTCGTAAAACCGGGAAGAATCCCCGGAGGTTTTACGACCTCTGTGAACTTATATCACAGATAAACGGTGAGAAAATATGAGTGCGAACGGTATACCTTTTTTTAAGCATTACATATTACAGTCTGACGGGCTGAAGCTTATTGAAAATATGTATGGCATTGCCGGCTACGGTGTGGTGTACAAGCTATATGAGCGCATATTTTCTTATGGATATTTTTGCGTGTGGAACGAGAAAATCTGCAGAGTTTTTTCACTCAACGACTGCCGGCTCAAGAGTGAGCTTGTGGCAAAGATTGTGGCTTCCTGCATTGATGAAGGTGTTTTTGACAAATTGTTATATAAAAAATATGGCATACTGACATCTGCCGACATCCAGGAAAGTTTTTACACTGCCGCAAAAAGACGTGTGGGGTTTAGGCTTAAAGAGGAGTACAGGCTTATTGAAACAGGTGACGGTGGCGATATTTTTAAGCTTTTTGACGATGCTGAGTCAAAGCTTGGTTTTATAATAACGAGTGATGTTTTAAGTCCCTGGCTTGACAGTTTTGAGCCGAATGTTATTCTTTATGCCTTTATGATCTGCGAGAGGAAGAACAAGAAGAGTTTTTCGTACCTGACCGGCATACTTCGGAACTGGAGGGAGCGAGGGGTTATGTATCTCGATGACTTAAACGAGCCATTATCTGAAGAAGATGAGGCAGTGCTTCTTGGTACAAAGGTTTAGCTGCAGGGGTTTTTCCTGCAGCTGTATTTTTCACTTATTTTGGAGGTAATAAGAATGACAGATAACGATATTATAAAGGCTTTGGGGTGTTGTGCAGTTGCTTATGATTGCATTGATTGCCCTTTTGATTGTGATTGTGGCAATATGTCTAATCTATCAACAGCAGTGCTTGACCTAATCAACCGACAAAAAGCAGAGATTGAGAGATTGAAAGAAACAAAAGACAGGCTATTGTATAATCTCAAAGCAGTATGCGAGGAAAAAGATGAAGATAATGTAAGAGCCGAAGCAATAAAAGAGTTTGAGAAGAGGTTGAAAGAGAAAAAACATCTTGAAGAATATTCTGTTTTAGATAGTGTGGAGTCCGTATATGTCGAAGATGTTGACAACCTTGTAAGAGAAATGGTTGGTGATGATAATGGCTAACATATATTGGTGCTTTGAAAAGTACGATGATTCAGGCTTGTTTGTAATCGCACGTACAAGAGGTCAGGCGAAAAGAATATTTGCTGATGAAATAGGCGAACATTTTTTAGACATCAGATGCCACATTTACAGGAAAAATATTTTAGATAGAACATGCATAATTCAACCCGAAAACACCGAATGTCTCAACCGATATAACTTGGAATATGCCGATGAAGAACCACCTGATAATTGGGGTTATGAATGTGTTATGTGATAAAAGAACGATTTTAAGGAGTGAGAGCATGGATAGTTTGAAATTTTTATTTGCTCTTTTTGCACAAGCCCGAATGCTTAAAAGAATGAATAAAGAGTGCGATAAATATTTGAAAATAAAGTTTAGATTAGACCGACAACAAAGTATCGTTAATTCTTTAGAAAGGCAATACAAAGCAAAATATGGTGAAGATATTAGACTACTATAAGAGCAATACGACTTGAATAAAAAGATACAAAATTTTACCTTAAAACCGAAAAAACGCAATTCAAAGGAGAGTGAGCGAGAATGAAAGTTAAGGAATGTAAAAACTGCCCATATTGCCAAAGATTTTCGATTGGTGATTATCGGTGGTTTTATGGTTGTGTCCATTTTCCTTTTCACGGAAGAAGAATGGCGGACATAAGCAAGTGTCCAATAGATGAAGCGGAACAGAAAAAAGGCGGTGACTCTGATGCGTGATAGATTGATTGAGTTGCTATTGGACCATACCGATTATGCACTTAACACAAGCGAAGAAAAACATTTTGTAGACAGCACAACTATTGGTGAAGTGGCAGACACTATCCTTGCAGACGGATGGATGAGACCGCCTGTAAGGGTTGGAAACAAGGTGTACATCGTTGCTGAAGTATCGAAAAAAGTTATTGAAGCAACAGTCATAGGTGTTTGGATGTATGAGGATAATGTTTCTATTATCACTGACTATGGAACGATACACCATAATTCCATCGGCAAATCAGTATTCCTCACAAGAGAAGAAGCAGAACAGGCATTGAAAGAAGGTGGCAAGGAATGAAAAAGTTTTTTTGTGCATTGGTTTTGGTTGTTTTGACGGTTTTGTTGGTGGGCTGCTCAGAAGGTGCAGCACCGAGCAATACAAATCCTAAAAACCTATATGGGATCATAACGCTTCCGAATGGAGATATTGTAGAAGGAGAAATCAAAGAATACCACCTATATGTCGATGGTTTTGTTAAGGTGATCTTAGACGAAAAGATTTACTATGTTCATAGTGCAAGAATTGCCATAATAAAAACTCTCTCTACCGACAAAGGCGGTGAGGAGGAATGATAAAATGTTTTTGCGACCGTTGCGGTAAAGAGTGCGCTGAGCTAAAAACAATAAAAATACCAGACAAAAAAGCTTCTTTTGGGAACTTTTCAACAAGGGAACTGCAAGTATGTTCAGAATGCGAACAAGAACACATTATTCTGCTTGATAAACTCAGGGATATTAGATTTATTCTTTATAGAGATTTTATGAAAGGCGGTGAGGGGGTGATGGCAGGTAAAACAAGACCAAGTTTGAGAGAAAAAACTTTGCAAAATGTTGCCTTATCTAATTTAAGTTTGACGGACAAACAATGTATACAGAGTGTGTTTGAGAAGTTTGAAGAATTATCCCAAGCAGATGTTAAGGGGGTGATCCCCCAAAAAAATAACCGAGAAATGATTGAGGCTTTATCTGACGATGAGTGGGCGAAGGCTATTAACGAGGATGGTTTTACTTCGCTGCAGGACAGGATTTGTCTTGAAATGTGTCCCTCGCAAGATTGCGAGCTGCAGGATAGCGGACAATGCAAAGAATGCATAAAGAGATGGCTTCAGAAAGCGGCTGAGTGATTGACACATTTTGATTTTAGTTTTATAATGCATTCTGCATTTATTTATATATTTATTTTTCTTTACTCTGACACCGTGCCGAGGTGTCTTGACGGATGTCCGATCCCCGTCGGTGTATGTGAGCTTTGTGCTTTGCAGGCAGAATCGGTTACAGCTGCTCTCTCATACACAGGTGACAGTCTGAAGGACTGTTAAAAGCAAAACACTTTGATTTAAGGACACTTTTTGAGAAAAAATGCAGGGTGGGCCTTATTAAAGTGCGCCGTTTTTAGAAAAACGGTGTTTTTTTTATGCCCGGCGCCAAGAAAGAAAAAAGAAGCAAAAAAGAAAGAATTAAACTAGAGTAGAGTAGAGTAGAGTAGAGTTAATATATACAGTTTTTAATTATTAATTTATATATAATTATTATATATTTCTTCGTATCAGAGAGAGTATTATGCTCTCTTTTTCAGGAGCAGACAAGTCGGCTCCTGCTTCCGCCGATGAGACGAAAAGGCTATCTTTCCTTCTCATCGTTTCCATACGGAATTTGAGGTGAGAGGTGTTTTTCAGATGCATGGCATATATTTGTCAGCTGTTATTTTATCTGTTTTTAAACATAGTTTTCAGCATATTTTTGCTTATTGTTATTGAAAATGCTCAAAGCTTTTTTTGATTTTAATGATACTGTTGGAATGGATTTTTGAAAAATGAATTTGTTTTTGTTTGCTTTGTAACAGATGTAACCTTTGTTTACACTTTTGTGCTTTTTGAGTTTTGAAATCTATGAAAACCTTGTGGCGCAAGGCTTTGATGGAATTATACGTGTGCTGTTTTTGTGTTTTCAGAGGCTTTTTTCAGTGTGTTCAGGAGCATGATTTTTATCTTTTGTGTGATCGGCTTTTGAAAAAAAAGTAGTGTGTAATTCTACAAATTTTAGGCAAAAAGCTTGAAATGAAAGTCGAAATCGATATTATTAAATTAAGGGACATGACATAAATGACCTTTAAATTATCAGATTTTCGGTCTGATTTTTAAAGACATTTCACAGTGTGTATAGTGTTTAGTCCCCTTCATAAAATTGCACAAACAAGTCGTTTTTTACCCTTTACACAAGGTCCATGTGCGAAGAGGTGTTTTCCTGTTGAATATCGGTACATTCCCGATAGCTTGGCACCGGTTATGTGACAGGTTAACAATTCTACCGGCCGAAAATGAAGTCTTTTTCACTTAAAATTTTGTTTGTTTGATTTTCTTATGTCTATGTCCTCCTGAACATAGAACGTCGGCTTTGTTTGTGCAACTCCTTATCGGACAGATGCAGTAGACCTGAGCTAAGGGATAAATGCTCAGGTGCAGATGTCTCAAAAAGCCTGTGCGGTTTTTTTTATCAATTTTTCCGCACGGTGCACAATCGGGGTTTGATGTTATTTCCCCGGTTCGCTTTTATTCTCATTTGCCGAAAGATAAAACTTCCAGAAATGAGTTTGGATTCTCCCTTTCGGCAAAACCTGTGCGGTTTTTTCTTGGTTTGACCGCACGGTATGAAAGCGGGTTTGTTGATTTTTCCGCTTTCTGTTTGCCCTTTCTTTAAAACATCCCGTAAGTTATATGGCAGTGATATGTGTATGCGCTGCCAAAACAGATTCGATTGTTTTGTTTCGGCGGGATGTTTGGTTGTTTTCGATGCCGAGGTGTAAAGTGAATGATTTATCTTCGGTGTTGGTTTATATATACAGGTGGTTTTTATGTGTGATATTTTTGATGAAATCCCGACTATTCGGGACGGACAGATTGTGACTGATGGTTGCGAGGTCACTTTTGAGGCAGAAGCTTCGGAGAGCAAAAAAGCTCAAAAGAAGAATGAGATTGCCAAAAAAGCTGAAGGCGATATGCACCGGTACGGTGAGTCGGCGGGTGATGCAGACAAGCGAGGCAAAATTCATGGAAATGACAATGAGCTTTCCGAAAAAAACGAACTTTTGAGAGCTGAGCATAAAGAGGATTCGGAAAAAGAATTGAAATCTGATGCTGATTCAGATGTGTCTATGGATATAGCAGAGCATACTGACTGCAAAACTGAAAATCTTACAGATGGATTTGAAGAGTGCGTTTCAGCTGAGCCTTCGGATGAAGAGATTGCAGAAGTTTTGAAATCGGATCCGACGGATAATGATGCTGAGGTTATATCAGCTGACGAGGCTGAGGTGTATCGTGATTATCCTGACACATCAGCTGATGTTGACATTGAGCCGATGTACCGGAGGCTTGTTGATTTTTATCTGACTTGCGGCAACAAAAGAAAAGCTGCAGAGCTTGCAGGATTTAAAGCATCGTCTGACCAGGCGTTAAGGGTGATGGCATCAAGAGCTTTTAAGCGGGAAGATGTCAAGCTATATTGTGAGCTTAAGTCTAAAGAGCTTGCAAAAAAGGCTGACCTTACCTCTGAGGCATATATGGCAGAGCTTGTGTCGATTGCGACATTTGACATAAAGGATGTAGTTGAAACAGAGAAGATTCCGTCGCTTACAAATGACGAGATTTATGTTGTGAGATTTAAAAACATTGAGGATATCCCCGAGTTTGCAAGAAAGGCTGTTAAAGCGATTGAGATAGCAAAAGACGGAACTCCGAAGATGGTATTTTATGATAAATTACAGGCGCTTAAGCTTCTGGGTGAAATTAAAGGCTATCTCTCGGGCGATAGTGCTGACGATGATGATGAGCATGGTGTAGCTATTGTTCCTTCGGTTGTAAATCCGGAAGATTTACAGAATGATAATCAATGATGCCTGCATTGGTTTGAAGGCATGAAACAATCCCTCAGTCAGCTACGCTGACAGCTCCCTTTAGGCAAGGGAGCCTCGTGAGATCTGAAGGGGAATTTGCGTATGATTGCAGCTTTAGTGCATTAAAATAAATTATTTTTTGGAGGTAAATATGAAGCTTAATGATACTTGTGAACTTATGAATTCTGCTGATTACAAAGATAGATTTTTAGCAGAATATTATCAGCTGAAAATCCGTCTTGACAAGCTCAGGCGTTTTAATGCGAAAATCGAGGCTGCGAATCTGACCTCAAGGTATGATTCTAAAAAAGCTGATATGCCGGAGCACGATTGCCCGGAAGCTTTTCTTAGGGAGCAAGAGAAAATTATGGAAAAATATCTCCACATTCTTGAGATGAGAGCTCACATTGAAGGGATAGAGCTTGGCTAAAAAGATTATATGGCAGCCTCAGCCAAAGCAAGCGCTCTTTATGAGCCGGCCTGAATATGAGGCACTTTATGGCGGAGC
>JAZNBF010000011.1:0-52729 GCA_045586905.1 Clostridia bacterium | reverse complement strand
AGACAAGGGAACATTTAAGCAGTCAGGCGGAATCCACCTGCGTAGCAGGTTAAAAATATGTCCTTATTAACGGCACGGTGGGGATAATTAATATAAAAGCCAAACTATGTGTTTGGCTTTTTATGATAAATAATTTAATTTGCTTTTGTGGCTTTCGAAAGGTGAAACATATGTTAAATACTGAATATGAACTTTTTAAAGGTGCAGTAAAGAATAAAAAAATTGCAGTATTAGGTCTTGGCATCAGCAACATTCCTGCTGTTGAGCTTTTGAACAGTCTTGGTGCCCGTGTGTACGGATGCGACAGACGTACTGAAAACAAATTTGACCGTAATATTCTTTCTGTTTTAAAGGCTAACTGTGCCGGACTGATTTTAGGAGAAGAATATTTGGATTCACTCAGTGAATATGACATGATTTTAAAATCTCCCGGCATAAAAGTGAGTACACCACAGATACAAAAAGCGATAGAAGATGGCAAAACGGTTACCAGTGAAATGGAACTGTTTATGTATATGTGTCCTTGCAAAATTATTGGCGTTACGGGCAGCGATGGAAAAACAACGACTACAACACTTATATATGAAATGCTTAAAAAACAGGGTTATATCACCCATGTGGGTGGAAACATAGGCACACCTCTGCTTTCAAAGCTTGATGAGATTAACGACACCGACATGGTAGTGCTTGAGCTTTCAAGCTTCCAGCTCCAGACACTTCACGTTTCTCCAAACATATCGGTTATCACCAACATCACTCCGAATCATCTCGACTATCATCTGGATATGGACGAATATATTGAAGCCAAAGCAAATGTTTTTAAATATCACAAACAAGGCTGCACGCTTATTCTGAACGCCGACAACGATATAACCAATTCGTTTAAAGACAATTATAAATTTGACTGTAAGCTATTTAGCAGACAGAACAAAACCGATGGTGCATATCTTAAAGATAATGTGATATATTACGGTGACGAGAAACTTCTTGAAGCATCTCAGATTAGAATAAGCGGAACTCACAATATTGAAAATTACATGGCTGCTATCTCGGCTGTATATCCTTTTGTTTCTGTTGATACCATTGTACATGTTGCAGAAAATTTTGGGGGTGTTGAACACAGAATGGAGTTTGTCCGCGATCTTGACGGTGTTAAGTTTTTTAATGATTCCATCGGTTCTTCTCCTACAAGGACTATTGCAGGGCTCGACGCACAGCCACCCGGACGAATTGTACTTGTTGCAGGTGGTTATGACAAAAATCTTTCCTTTGATAAGCTCGCAGAAAAAGTGTGCAAAAGAGTAAGTGTCCTCGTTCTTATTGGTGCCACAGCTCAAAAAATCAAGGCAGAAGTTGAGGCCAAAATGCTTCGCGGTAAAGAATTACCTGTTATGATAGCAGAAGATATGGAAGATGCTGTAAAGCTTGCTTTTTCTTTTGCAAAAGGTCTTGTTGATTCAACGCACAGAGCATCAGTAATTCTTTCGCCTGCATGTGCAAGTTTTGATATGTATAAAAATTTTGAAGAAAGAGGTCTTCATTTCAAAAAGATTGTAAACTCTTTATAAAACGGAGCGCGTTATGAGTATATCAGAATATATTAAAAATTTAACTAGACTCAGTGGTATATCAGGATTTGAACACAATGTGTCTGGATATCTGATTGGGCATTTAAATTCTGTTTGCGATGATGTCACAACAGATGTTTTGGGTAATGTAATAGCCTGTAAAAAATCAAAAAAATCAGGCGGTAAGGTTATGATTGAGGCTCATATGGATGAGATAGGAATGCTCGTCAAAGCAATAGATGATGACGGTTTTCTGCTTGTAAGTCCTGTTGGCGGAATTGATGTGCGTATATTGCCCGGATCTTGCGTTAAGGTTCATGGCAAAGAAGAATATCTCGGTGTTGTGGGGGCGAAACCTCCTCATATGATGAGCGATGATGAATATACAAAGGTTATTGATTTTGAAAAAATTTTTGTTGATGTTGGCATGAGTAAAGATGAAGCCATTGAAGCAATTGGCATAGGAGCTATGGTCACCTTTGACGCAGAGCCGACAGTTTTGGGCAAAGACTATATTTCTTCAAAGTGTTTGGACGACAGAGCATCGGTGGCTGTGCTTCTTGATTGTCTTGACAAGTTAAAAAATACCGACCTTGGCTACGATCTGTATATATGTGCCTGTGTTCAGGAAGAGGTGGGGCTCAGAGGCTCAGTCACTTGCAGTTATGCGGTGAATCCCGATTTTGCTATTGCGATTGATGTTACACACGCCACTACTCCGGACGAGTCGAAAGGTACATTCAAATGCGGTGTTGGACCGGTTGTGTGTGTCGGCCCCAATATACACGATAATCTTGCAGATAATTTCAAAAAAGTTTTAAAAAGTGAAGATATATCGTTTGAAACAGAGGTTGAGGGTGGCAATACCGGTACAGATGCATGGTCTATTCAGACTGCGCGTGAGGGCATTCCTACAATGCTTATTTCATTGCCGCTTAAATATATGCACACTCCCATAGAAACTCTTTCGCTTAAAGATTGCGAAAAGACATCACAAGCTCTTGTGACATTTCTCAAATCTTTTGAAAAAACGGAGGACGTGCTATGCTGAAAACTTTGACAGAATTTTCAGGCGTATCCGGCAACGAAAAAAGTGTTGCTGACTATATTTATTCTATCGTTTCGCCACATGTTGATTCCTGCGAAAAGGATGCTTTAGGAAATTTAATATTTTTTAAAAAAGGTGTCAGACCTACAAAAAATACTATTGCAGTTTTTGCTCACATGGATGAGGTCGGTATGATTGTAACTGATATCACTGATGACGGATATTTAAAATTTTCTGAGGTCGGAAGCTTGGATGGACGTGTTTTGCTTGCACAGAGGGTAAGTGTTGGCAAAAATCAGGTAAATGGTGTTATAGGCATAAAAGCTGTTCATCTTCAGAGCGAAGATGAAAGGGGTAAGGTAATTAGAATTGACGATATGTATATTGATATCGGCGCTGCTTCTAAAGAAGAGGCTCAGAGTATTGTAGAGAAAGGCGACTATATTACCTTTAACTCACCATATAAAGAGCTTTCAGGAACTAAATTCAAAGCGAAAGCCATTGATGATCGCGTAGGGTGTGCAATAATTGCTGACCTTGTAAAACACAAATTTGATGCCGACATATATTTTTGCTTTACGGTTCAGGAAGAGACAGGCCTCAGGGGAGCGCAGGTCCTTTCAAGACGAATTGATCCGGATATTGCAATAGTTTTTGAGGCTACTACGTCGCTCGACACTGCTTTTTCTCCAAAGCACCTGTGTGGAACTGAATTAGGCAAAGGGCCTGTTATAACTGATATGGACAAAGGAGCCTATGCAGACAAAAAACTAAAGATGTTTATTGAAGAGATTGCCATAGAAAACGGTATACCGTATCAGAAAAAACTTACATCAAATGGCGGCAACGACTCCCGACAATTGCAGACGGGTGCATCGGGATGCAGGGTAAATTCGATATCTCTGCCATGCAGATATATACATTCGCCTGCATCCGTAGCTGATTTGAATGATTATATGGCCATGAAAAAGCTTGCTTATAAGGTTCTTGAAAAAATACACGAGTTTGACGATGCAGTGGAGGTTAAATGATGGAATTATTAAAAAAACTGACACAAACAACAGCAGTATCAGGAAGCGAAAACAACCTCTTTGAGCTTATAAAGTCTGAAATAGCCAACTATGTTGATGAGGTATCAACTGATGCACTTGGCAACATTTTAGCTCATAAAAAAGGCGATGGTAAGAAGCTACTCTTTTCTGCCCACGTTGATGAAATAGGTGTTATGGCAAACTATATTGATGACAACGGGTTTGTGAGATTTGCACCTGTTGGTGGTGTCAATTTAAACTCTGCTCTCTATCAGAGAGTTGTTTTTGAAAATGGCACGGTAGGCACAGTATGCTTTGAACAAAAATCTGATCTTAAAAAAGACCTCAAGGTTTCAACAATGTATATTGACATCGGTGCTGATTCTAAAGAAGAAGCAAGTCGGCTTGTGTCTCCCGGTGATACAGCTTCGTTTGCAGGCGACTTTGTGCTGAGACAAAAAACGGTTGTTTCAAAGGGGCTTGACAACAGAGCCGGTGTATATATACTCATAGAAGCAATAAAGCAAATTAAAACAAGTCCTTTTGATTTATATTTTCTTTTTTCATCACAGGAAGAGCTTGGTATGCGAGGCGCAAAAACTGCCACATATAGCATAGAACCCGACTGTGCAATATCGATTGATGTTACCGATACGGGTGATACCCCCGGGTGCAACACCATGGATGTTAAATTGGGCGGTGGTGCAGCGATTAAAATTATGGACAAATCGGTCATAACTCATAAAGGTCTCCGCAATTCCATAGAGAAATGTGCAAAAGAAAATGTGATACCTTATCAATTCGAAATTCTGACCTTCGGTGGTACCGATGCCGGTGCAATGCAGCTTGTGAAATCGGGTACAAAGGCCGGGGCAATATCTCTTCCGGTCCGTTATATTCATACCCCTTGCGAGACTGCAAACACATCTGATATTGCAGCGTGTGTATCACTTGTCAGTGAATTTTCAAAAAAAGACTTTATTTTGGATTAAAAATATGTTATCATACATTATAATTAAAACTTAAGGAAGGTAATACTAATGAAAAAATTGATGTTAGGTAATGAAGCGATAGCTCGTGGTGCCTATGAAGCAGGTGTAACGGTTGTATCATCATATCCCGGAACACCGAGCACAGAGGTTACTGAAACCATCGCCAAACAATATGATGAAATATATTCTGAGTGGGCATGCAACGAAAAGGTTGCCACCGAGGTTGCTCTTGGCGCAAGCTTTGCCGGTGCGCGCAGTATGACCGCAATGAAACATGTTGGCCTCAATGTGGCAGCAGACCCTCTGTATACAGCGTCTTACACAGGCGTTAACGGTGGTTTTGTGGCTGTTGTAGCCGATGATCCCGGTCTTCATAGTTCACAAAATGAACAGGACACCAGAAATCATGGTAAAGCCTCTAAAATACCCGTTATTGAGCCTTCTGACAGTAACGAGTGCAAAGAATTTACCCGCATGGCATATAAACTCAGCGAGAAGTTTGATACTCCGGTGATACTTCGTGTTACCACACGAGTTGCACATTCTCAGAGTCTTGTTGAACTTGGCGAAAGATGTGACTATCAGCTCAAAGACATGAACAAAGATCCGGGCAAGTATGTTATGATGCCTGCCATGGCAAAAAAACGCCACGTGATCGTGGAAGACCGATGTGAAGCTATATCTGAATATGGCTATGATTGTCCTTTCAATAGAATTGAAATAAATGACACAAAAATTGGTATTATTACATGCGGTATTTCATATCAATATGCAAAAGAAGCAATCCCGAATGCAAGCTTTTTAAAGCTAGGCATAACATATCCCATAAGCGAAAAACTTGTGAAAGAATTTGCATCAAAAGTTGATAAAATATATGTTATTGAAGAGCTTGACTCTTTTATTGAAGATTTCTGTCTCTCAATTGGAGTTGATGTTGAAGGCAAAAAGCTCTTTACAAAACTTGGTGAATATAATCCTCAGATGATAAGGGAAGCCATCCTTGGATCAGACAAACCTGAAATTGTATCTGCCGATGAAGAGATACCCGTAAGACCTCCGGTTATGTGTCCGGGTTGCCCTCACAGAGGCATGTATTATGTTCTTAAAAAGCTTAAGCTTACAGTTTGTGGTGACATTGGTTGCTACACACTCGGAGCCTTAGCGCCTCTCTCCTCGATAGATTTCTGCGTTTGCATGGGTGCAGGCATTGGCATGGCTCATGGCATAGAAAAAGCAAGAGGACAGGAGCACAGTGAAAAAGTTGTGGCAGTTATTGGTGACTCCACATTCATTCACTCGGGTATCACAGGCCTTATTGATGTTGTATATAACAAGGGCGTGTCAACTGTTATCATTCTTGATAACTCCATTACCGGTATGACCGGCCACCAGCAAAACCCCACAACAGGATATACAATCAAAGGTGAGGAAACAAGAAATGTTGATCTTGTTAAGCTTGCAAATGCTGTTGGTATTGAGAGAGTTGTTGTTGCCGATCCTTTTGACCTTGAAAACTTTGAAAAAGTTGTTAAAGAAGAAATTAAATCAAAAGAGCCTTCGGTTATTATTTCACAGCGTCCATGTGCTCTTCTTAAAAATGTAAACTATGGTGCGCCTTGTGTGATAGATGAAGACAAGTGCAAAAACTGTAAGATGTGCATGGGACTTGGTTGTCCTGCAATTTCAGTTATTGATGGTAAAATCAGCATTGATTCTTCACAGTGCAATGGCTGCACACTTTGTATGAATGTTTGCAAGTTTGGTGCAATTAAGAAAGCTGGTGAAAACAAATGAGTAAAGTAATGATCGTTGGTGTTGGTGGACAGGGCACACTCCTTGCGAGCCGTATTATCGGTAATGTTGCAATTAAAGAGGGTTATGATGTTAAAGTTTCTGAGGTTCATGGTATGAGTCAAAGAGGCGGCAGCGTTGTAACCTATGTAAAATATGATAAAGAAGTGTTTTCTCCGCTTGTGTTTGAGGGTGAGGCAGATTACCTTCTTGCTTTTGAGGAACTTGAGGCATACAGATGGCTCCCTTATCTGAGAAATGGCGGAAAACTCATTGTTAACACACAAAAAATGAATCCTATGCCTGTTATAACAGGTGCAATGAAATATCCGGAAAACATCATTGAAAAGATTGGCGACAAAGTATCTGATGTTTTAGCGATAGACGCACTTTCTCTTGCCATTGAAGCAGGTACAGTTAAGGCTGTAAATATTGTTCTCATAGGTGCTTTTGCGAAAAATTCCGATGTGAAAAAAGAAGTGTGGATTGAAGCGATCAAGGAAACCGTTCCACCTAAATTTTTAGATATAAATCTCAAAGCGTTTGAACTTGGCTACAACAGTTAAAAGGTGAGTTATGATAGAAAACTTTTTGAAAACTGAATATGGTGTTTCCGAAGAGATTTTAAAACTCAGCAAAAAAGCTGACGAAAAGGCTCGGGAAGCATATGAAAAAATCGAAAAAATTTGTGAATATAACTCACTCAAAGTCCTTAAGGCTTTTTCTGATCACGGTGTGAGCGAAGCTCATCTTGGCACTAGCACCGGTTATGGTTATGACGACCTTGGCAGGGATACCTTAGATAAGATTTATGCCGATATTTTTGGTGGTGAAGATGCTTTGGTGCGCCACAATATTGTCAATGGTACCATGGCTATTGCAACTTGCCTCTACGGTGTTCTCAGGCCGGGCGACACTTTGGTTGCTGCAACGGGTAAACCCTATGATACTTTGGAAGAAGTCATTGGCATAAGAGGTTCGTCATCGGGCTCGTTAAAGGACTTTGGCGTGAATTATCGTCAGGTTGATCTGATTGATTCGAAAGTTGATTTTGAAGGATTGAAAAAAGCCATCGATTCCGGCGTTAAAGCAGTGCTTATACAACGCTCAAAAGGCTATGACTGGCGTGATAGTTTCAGTGTTGATTACATAGGTGAAATTATAAGCATTGTAAAATCAATAAATAATGATATCATTTGCATTGTTGACAACTGCTATGGTGAGTTTGTTGAAGAAAAAGAACCAACAAATGTGGGGGCAGATCTTATCGTAGGCTCTCTCATTAAAAATCCCGGTGGTGGTCTCGCTCAGAGTGGTGGCTACATTGTAGGTACAAAAAAAGCTGTGGAAATGGTATCTTACAGGCTCACATGTCCCGGTATAGGCAGAGAATGTGGTGCTACACTTGGCAACAATCGCACTCTGTATCAGGGACTCTTTATGGCACCCCGTACAGTCGCAAATGCAGTAAAAGCTGCGATATTTTGCTCTGCACTGTTTGAAGAGCTTGGTTTTTGTGTGAATCCATCTTCCAACGCACATCGCAGTGATATAATAACTTCAATCAAATTTGAAGACGAGCAGAAGCTTATTGCTTTTTGTCAGGGCATTCAAAAAGGTGCACCGATAGATGCCTTTGTTGTGCCAATGCCATGGGATATGCCGGGATATCAGCATCAGGTGATTATGGCTGCTGGTGCTTTTGTGCAGGGATCATCAATTGAAATCTCAGCTGATGGACCGATTAAAGCTCCCTATGTTGCTTACTATCAGGGCGGCTTAACTTTTGAAACTGCAAAACCTGCTATAATGATAGCTGCTCAAAATGTTTTGAAATGTAATAAAAGTGCCGCAAAGTCATAAGGCTTTGCGGCTATATAATCAACTAATCGCAGAGTTTTGTGCGGTTAGTTGTTTTGTTTTATAATATGCTGAAGGAGGAAATGTGTTACTATGTGTGGGTTTCATACCAAATCTGCAAATTCATACTATAAAGCTTTAATAGTATCGTCAGATATTTACCCCCGCAGTGCGAAAAAGCTGAAAAGTCTTGGCATAGAACTATTTTGGTCACACGATAATCCGTCGGTATCACCATTTCTTTCAAAGCACGCCGACATGCAAATTGTAAGAACAGACAGTCGAAATTACATCTGTTCTCCCGAGTGTTTTGAATATTATAAAAAAATTATTCCAAAATTCGGATATACTCTTTTATGCGGCAATACATATTTATCCAGTAACTATCCGTTCGATATTGCATACAATATAGTTGTTGGCGAAAAATATGCTATACACAATTTCAAGCACACCGATAGCATATTAAAAGAAAGCATATCTTCCAAAACATTTGTTAATGTGTCGCAAGGATATTGTTCGTGCACAATTTGTGCATTGCCGGGCGATAGTTTCATCACCTCTGATGAAGGTGTTATAAATTCCATGTCAGCACAAGAAGATATTAAAAAGCTGAAAATCTCTCAGGGAAATGTATTGCTGAGTGGCTTTGATTATGGCTTTTTTGGTGGCGCTTCTTTTATGATAGGGCCAAAAACTCTTGCTGTAAACGGTGATATTACCACGCATCCCGACGGTGATGCCATAGCTGCGTTTTGTGCAAGTCAAAATATAGATGTTCTTTCCCTTTCGCCAAATAAATTGATGGATATAGGCTCGGCTGTTATTATAGCTTAGCTTGAACGGGAGAGTTAAAATGAATATTATAATCTATCCCGGAAGTGAAGGAAACACAGAGCACTTTCGGGCTTTTTCTTATATGAATTCAATACAAATTGTTGAAGATTGTGATGCAATAGGGGATTTTTTGGCACTAAAAGCAAGTTTTAATTACAAGGAAGAATTGATAAAGTCTATTTCAGAATTCATCACAGAAGTTTATCTTGAAAATTATATTTTGTGTAAAATTTATGATGAATATCCCTCAGTCAATATAATTGAAGCGAGCGATATACTGAGAGGATTTGTAAGTACGTTAACTAACAGTTACTTAAAGAGTGCACTTGATTGTCTTATTAAAAATAATGCCAGGTTTAATTTGCCAAGTTTTGTTTTATTTAACATAAAACAAATTATGTTAACCACAAACAGAAATGTTGAAAAACTTTGTGAGGATTTGATTTCACATAAAAGCAATGAATTGTTATTGTCGTATATTGATGAGAATTATCAGCCTTTGATTAGTGCAGAAAGAGCAGGAGGAATAAGTGTAATTTCAGACAATGTGACAGAATGTGAACTTTCAAAAGAAGACGTGGTTGACATAAAACATGAATAGCAAATTCAACTAATTTTTTTGCCTTTAAATAGTGACAAATTTGTATTTTTATGTTATTATAAAGTATATTTTATAATCATGTAAGGTAATTCTGACAATGAAAACACTTCTCGTAGCTGTTAACTGTAAATATGTTCATACAAATCTTGCCCTGCGATATTTAAAACAAAGTATCACAAGTGTTTCGCATGCAAGTATTTTTGAATTCAGCATAAATGACAATCCTTTATCTGTCGAAAGAGAAATTATACTTTTCTCGCCGGATATTCTTGCTTTTTCGTGTTATATCTGGAATATCGATTATATTCTTGGTTTATGTTCAGATATAAAAAAGGCTTTGCCCGATGTGAAAATTATTCTTGGCGGGCCTGAGGTAAGCTTTGACAGCGTTGAGGTTCTAAGCGGAAATCCATGCGTTGACATTGTTGTAAAGGGCGAAGGAGAGCTTACACTTCCGCTTGTTGTTGAAAGCATAAAGAGTGGCAAACCTTTTCCCCATGCAGGGATAACTTACAGACTTGGCGAAAAAATTGTCGATACACCTTGTGCAAGAGTGCCCGATTTTTCTGAAATACCATTTCCGTATGATGACCTTTCTTTTGAGAAAAGCAACAAAATTCTCTATTATGAGTCTTCAAGAGGATGTCCATATTCGTGCAAATATTGTCTTTCCGGTGATAAATCAAATCTTCGATTTAAAGATGCTAAGGATGTATGTCGAGATCTCGATTTGTTTGATTCTCATGGCATTGAGCTTGTGAAGTTTGTAGACAGAACTTTCAACGCCGACAGAAAGAGAGCTGTGAAAATCTGGGAGCACATTGCATCTCTTGTGGGTAAAACGCGATTCCATATGGAGATTTCGGGTGAGCTTTTAGATGACAAAACCATTGAAGCATTAGGCAAGGTTCCATCTGGCAAGCTTCAGTTTGAAATAGGGGTTCAGACAACAAACCGGCAAACACTTGAAGCAATTGGCAGAAAAAGTGATATTTCCAAACTCTTTGAGAAAATTTCAAAAGTTTTGAATGAAACGAGCATACATACTCATCTTGATCTGATTGTTGGTTTGCCATATGAGGATATGGAAAGTTTCAAAAAATCGTTTACAGATGTGATTTCTCTGAGGCCTCATGTTCTTCAGATTGGCTTTTTGAAGGTTTTGAAAGGATCGGCCATGCATACAGAAGCTGAAAAATACGGCATTGTATACCGTGATAAAGCTCCTTATGAGATTATATCAAACTACTGGCTCACTCCCAAGGAAATACTATATTTAAAGGATTTTGAGTTTGTTTTTGATAAAGTGTATAACAGTGGCTCGTTCAATAAGACTGTTGATTGTCTGTTTTCTTATTATTCAGATTATTTTTTTGTTTTTTCAGAGCTTGTGTTGCATTTTCAAAAACATAATCTTATTAATTTGCAACTTTCTAAAGCTGATGTTTTCTCACATGTTTATGATTGCTTTTCGCATCTTGGAACAGAATTCGAAGAATCCCTCCGATTTGACTACATTCTGGCACTTAAAAGTGGTACATTGCCTAACTGGGCGAATACAGATATGAACTTCAGATATAGTGACGAGGTTTATGCATTTTTGAAAGATGAAGATGCAAAGAATAAAATAATGCCAAAGTTTTTTGGCGTACCTGCAAAGGCTGCAATAAAGCAGCTTCGCTTCGAGAAAATAGGCAACAAGGTTTTTGCATTTGATTTGAAATCTTCCGATGTCTACGATGTATCGATTTATTTCCAATAGATATCATGAGGGATATATTTTTTAACTTTTGGAAAAAATGACAATATATACTTTAAACTATGGAGGTTAACAATGACAAAAGTAACTGACAGTATTTATCTTGTGGGTGTAAATGACCATGACATAGATCTTTTTGAAGGTCAGTATGTTGTGCCAAACGGTATGTCATATAATTCATATCTTATAAAAGATGAAAAAATAGCTGTGCTCGACACTGTCGATGCCCGTTTTGATCATGAGTGGCTCGATAACATTCAGGATGTAATCGGTTCAAAAAATCCCGATTATCTCATTGTTCAGCACATGGAGCCCGATCATTCGGCAAACATAGAAAAGTTTATGCACGCATTTCCCGAGGCAACCGTTGTTGCAAATGCAAAAACAATGGATATGATTTCGGCTTTCTTTCCCGATCTTCAAATTAAAAATACTCTTGTTGTTAATGAGTATGACACACTTTCACTTGGCTCGCATACTCTGACCTTTGTTTTTGCACCAATGGTACACTGGCCTGAGGTTATGGTAACCTACGATTCAAAAGACAAGGTGCTTTTCTCTGCTGATGGTTTTGGTAAGTTTGGTGCTTTGGATGTTGAAGAAGACTGGCTTTGCGAAGCAAGAAGATATTATTTTGGCATTGTTGGCAAATATGGTAAGCAGGTTCAGGCTCTCCTGAAAAAAGCTTCAGGTCTTGACATTGAGCTTATTTGCCCTCTTCATGGCCCTGTGCTCAAGGAAAATCTTGGATACTATCTGAATATATATGACATATGGTCATCATATCAGGCAGAAGATGACGGTGTTATGGTTGCATATACCTCCGTGTATGGTAACACTGCCAAGGCTGCACGACTTATTGCCGAAAAGCTGAAAAATAAAAACTGCCCAAAGGTTACACTTGTGGATCTTGCAAGAGAGGATATGGCAGAGGCTATCGAAGATGCATTCAGATATAGTAAGCTTGTGCTTGCAACCACCACATATAACGCCGGAATTTTCCCGTTTATGAAACAGTTTATTGACGGTCTGGTTGAAAGGAATTATCGCAACCGCACAGTGGCATTTGTGGAAAACGGTTCCTGGTCGCCACTCGCTGCTAAAATTATGAAACAGATGCTTGAAAACTGCCCCGACATCACCTATGCCGAGCACAGCGTCAGAATTAAATCAAGTGTTAATAAAGATACCATTGCACAGATTGAGGATCTGACAGATGAGCTTTGCGCTCAGTATATTGCTCAGGTAGGGGAGAATATTAACAAAAACGATCCCGATACTCTGTATAAAATCAGCTATGGCCTCTATCTTGTTACTTCAAAAGACAGTTCAAAAGATAACGGACTTATTGTAAACACCGTAACCCAGCTTTCCGATTCGCCAAATAAAATCGGCGTGACAATAAACAAAGCAAATTACTCGCATCATGTAATAAAACAAACCGGCAAAATGAATGTAAATATTCTTACAACCGAGACTCCTTTTTCTTTGTTTGAACAGTTCGGATTTTCAAGCGGCAGAAATAAAGATAAGTTTGAAAACACTGATGTTTTCCGCTCTGAAAATGGTCTTGTGTTCCTTGCAAGATATATCAACGGTTTTATTTCACTTGTGGTGGATGACTATGTGGATCTTGGTTCTCACGGCATGTTCATTTGTTCAGTTACAGAATCGCGTACAATTGATTCGAAAGAAACCATGACATACTCCTACTATCACGACAAGGTAAAACCGAAGCCTGACACAGAAGGTAAAAAAGGCTTTGTATGTAAGATATGTGGCTATATTCATGAGGGAGATGTTTTGCCCGATGACTTTGTGTGTCCTCTTTGTAAACATGGTGCTGCTGATTTTGAACCTATACAAAACTAATTCAATATAAGGACTGATAATATGGTATACAACAATATTTTAGAGGCGATGGGCAACACTCCGCTCATTCGCCTGCAAAATATGACTGATGATGATTGCGCTCAAATTCTTGTGAAATTTGAAGGCTTGAATGTTGGAGGCTCTATCAAAACCCGTACTGCATACAATATGGTTTGTGATGCAGAGAAAAAAGGACTCATAAAGCCGGACACTATAATTGTTGAGCCGACAAGTGGCAATCAGGGCATTGGCCTTAGTCTTGTCGGCGCTGTAAAAGGCTATAAGACAATTATAATCATGCCCGACTCTGTGAGCGAAGAACGACGCAAAATTGTAAGACATTATGGTGCTGAGGTTGTGCTCGTGCACGATGATGGCAATATTGGCGCGTGTGTTGAGGAATGTGTTGCGCTTGCACTTAAAATGCAAGAAGAGAATCCCAAGGTTTATGTACCTCAGCAGTTTGAAAATCCTGCAAACAACGAAATACAACGCACTCAGACTGCACAGGAGATACTTGCACAGGTGGATGGACCAATTCATGGTTTTTGTTCAGGAAT
Organism: Clostridia bacterium; assembly: GCA_045586905.1. Taxonomy (GTDB): domain Bacteria; phylum Bacillota; class Clostridia; order UMGS1810; family UMGS1810; genus RGIG1828. The sequence goes on along the minus strand of JAZNBF010000011.1, from coordinate 38,813 downwards.
TGGTACCGGCGGCACAATATCGGGCATTGGCGAGACACTCAAAGAACACAATCCCGACATGACCATATGGGCAGTTGAACCTGAAAATGCGGCAATTCTTTCCGGAGGTTCAATAGCAACTCATCTTCAGATGGGTATTGGTGATGGTCTCATACCCAAAAATCTAAATTGTGATATATATGATGAAATTTGCATAATCAACGATGACGAAGCCATTACAACATCAAGACTTCTCGCTTCAAAAGAGGGTATACTGTGTGGCATAAGCAGCGGAACAAATGTTGCTGCCGCCATAAAGCTTGCCAAAAGGCTTGGCAAGGGTAAGACTGTGGTAACTATTTTGCCCGATACTGCCGAAAGATACTTCTCAACACCGTTATTTGATAGTTAATTTACATAAAATTTTAAATTTCATAAATTTTTTTATTGAACAATGAAAAAAATGGTGATAAAATTATAAATGTGATATATATTGATAAACTATACTGAAAAATGGAGGCAACACATATGCAAACAGATGTACGTCCTGATTCCATGAAAAGAATTACCACAAAAGAACTGGCTGATGAGTTTATTGCTCAGCAAATCAAAGAAATTAACGAACAGGTAGGGGATAAGAAAGTTCTTCTTGCACTCTCAGGCGGCGTTGACTCTTCTGTTGTAGCTGCACTGCTTATCAAAGCCATAGGCAAAAGACTCGTGTGTGTTCATGTTAACCATGGTCTTATGAGAAAAGGTGAAAGCGAGCAGGTTATAGAAGTTTTTAAAAACGGTCTTGATGCCAATCTCGTATATGTTGATGCAACAGACAGATTTTTGGATAAACTTGCAGGTGTTGCAGATCCCGAACAGAAAAGAAAAATAATTGGTAATGAATTTATAGTTGTATTTGATGAAGAATCACGCAAATTTGATGATATCGACTTCCTTGCACAAGGTACAATATATCCTGACATTTTGGAAAGTCATGGCGTAAAAGCTCATCACAATGTTGGAGGTCTCCCTGAAGATGTCAAATTCGAGCTTGTAGAACCTGTCAAACTTCTTTATAAAGATGAAGTTAGAGTTGTTGGTAAAGCTTTGGGTCTTCCCGAAAACATGGTAGACCGTCAGCCCTTCCCAGGTCCGGGTCTCGGTGTTAGATGCCTTGGTGCTATCACACGCGATCGTCTCCACGCTCTAAGAGAAGCAGATGCTATTTTGCGTGAAGAATTTGATAAATGTGGTCTTGCCAAAAAGGTGTGGCAGTATTTTATAGCTGTTCCCGATGTTAAGAGTGTTGGCGTTAAAGACGACAAGAGATATGAAGGCTGGCCTGCAATTATCCGTGCAGTCAACACAACAGATGCTATGACAGCTACTATTGAAGAAATCCCGTATGAAATCCTTCATAAAATAACCGACAGAATTACTCACGAGGTTGATGGTATAAACCGTGTACTTTTAGACCTTACTCCAAAGCCTATTGGTACTATTGAGTGGGAATAATTTCATAAAAAATATAAAGTGGCTTGAAACCTTGTGTTCAAGCCACTTTTAGCGTTTTTTAAAACCTTTTTAAAATTGATTTTGACAACACTTTTTTAAAACATAAGTTTATTTGCTTTTTGTTGACATTTTTCAGCAAAATTGCTATAATAAAAACACAAATAAATAATATTTTAGGAGTTAAGTATTATGGCAACAATTATTATAAAGCGTAAATCTAGTATGGCTGGAAGTGCCCAAAATCATAATGTGTATCTTTTGAATACATTTGTGGGAGAATTGAAAAATGGCGGGGTTCTTAAAATACCTGTTGAAGTTGGAACACATATGCTTTCATTTAATAGTACAATGAAAAGATTTGGCAAAAATGCTACATTTAATGTAGTTGTTAATGAACCAGATGAAATTGTGGAATTAAAAACTAAATTTGGTATGAGTGGTGAATACGAAGTTGAATATGCTGACAACAAACCACATATTCCAGTAGGTGCAAATGCAACAAATACTCCAATACCAAATATTGATAACAATAATGCTCAAACAGAGAATACAAATATTGTTACACAAAAATCTGGACTTCATTGTCCGCGCTGCGGAAGTTATGATATTATGCCTGTATCAGAAGTATCAACAAAAGGTAAAGATTTTAACGCCAGTGATGCTTGTTGTGGATTTTTGCTTTGTGGTCCGTTAGGATTATTGTGTGGTGCAACTGGAAAAGGAAAACAGACCACTACGACTACATATTGGATGTGTAAAGGTTGTGGAAATAAGTTTCAGGCATAATGGATAAAAAGATAAAACGATGGATTAAAGTTATGACAATCACAAAGAAGTTGTGGGGTTGTCATCAAAAACCAGAAAGAAGTTTTTTTCTATATGGATATCAATTTCCTTTATGTGCTCGTTGCACAGGAGTTTTGATTGGGTATGTTTGTTCATTTTTCCTGTTGATTTTTGGTTTTTTAATACCTAACATAGTATGTATATTATTATTTCTTCCATTAGTTTTGGATGGCATGATACAATTGCTTTTTAATATTATGTCAAATAATACAAGAAGGTTTATTACTGGTGCTTTGTTTGGAATAGGTTTCATTCAATTGATAATAAATGTTTGGAAATTATTTTGACAACATTTTTGACAACACTATCATTGTTCAATATGTAAAATGGGTGTAAATTAGTACATATCACAACCTCAAAGCCACTGGAAATATACGGAATAAACACTAAAAACAAAAGCAATTTTAGAGAGGGAATGATTCCATAAACATCTTGACAAACAACACAAAATGAGTTACAATATATTTGCATAAGTTACGGAGTGCACTTGTCCCTGGGATAAGTGTGCTCTTTTTAATTATTTATTTGATTTAGGAGGATAAAAAATATGGCTAAAACAAATATAGTCGATTGGAAAACAATCACAAATTTTGTGACTGATGCTTTTGTGGGATATGGTATTCCGAGAGAAGATGCAGAAATCTGCACAGATGTGCTTTTGGAATCGGACAAAAGAGGCATTGAGTCGCATGGTGTAAACCGTTTCAAACCTGTTTATCTTGATCGTATCAAAGCAGGCATTCAGCAGGCAAAAACAAATTTTGAGGTTGTTAAGGAAACTCCTACAACTGCAGTTATAGATGGTCATCATGGCATGGGTCAGGTAATAGGTTACAAAGCTATGACTATGGCTATAAAAAAAGCCAAGGAATATGGTATGGGCATGGTTGTAGTGCGCAATTCATGTCACTATGGTATTGCAGGATATTATTCCTCTATGGCAACAAAAGCAGGGTGCATCGGTATGACAGGTACAAATGCCCGCCCATCCGTTGCTCCCACACATGGTGTTGAGGGTATGTTTGGAACAAATCCTTTTACCATTGGTGTTCCAACAGACGAAGCTTTTGATTTTAATTTTGACTGTGCAACTTCGATCACTCAGAATGGTAAAGTTGAATACTATGAAAGAATAGGGGAAGATGTTCACCCCGGAACTATTATAGGACAGGGCGGAGAACCGATTGAAGGTGATGCCGGAAAAGCTCTTAAAATGATCAGAGGTGGCACAGCAGCTCTCACAACCCTTGGCGGTATCGGTGAAGCATTAGGTGGTTATAAAGGATATGGTTTTGCACTCGCAGTTGAATTTTTCTCATCCATTCTTCAGGATGGTGCCTATGGAAAAGACCTTGACGGAAAAGACGAAAACGGTAATATTCGTCCTTATCAGCTTGGTCACTGGTTTATTGCAATTGATACCGATCATTTTATGGGTGAAGATATTGCCCGCAAGAAAGCAGGCGACATCTGTCGCAGCATGCGTGCGTCCAAAAAAGCTCCCGATGCAGAGCGTATATACACTGCAGGCGAAAAAGAGTATGAAATCCGTCTTGCACGAAAAGACGGTGTGCCGATAAACGAATCTGTTCAGAAAGAAATCATAGCTATACGCGATGAACTCGGACTTACTCAATATAAATTCCCATGGGAGGACTAATCAAATGGATATCAGACAAGAATCACTCAAAAAGCACTATGTATGGAATGGTAAAATAGAAGTTATTTCAAGAGCTCCTATCAATTCAAGAGAGGACCTTTCGCTTGCGTACACTCCCGGCGTTGCAGAGCCATGCCTTGAAATTAACAAGGACGTAAGCAAATCCTACGATCTTACCAGACGTTCCAACCTTGTGGCAGTTGTTACCGATGGCACTGCTGTGCTTGGTCTTGGTGACATTGGCCCTGAAGCCGGCATGCCTGTTATGGAAGGTAAATGTGCTCTTTTCAAAGCTTTTGCTGATGTTGACGCCTTTCCACTGTGCATAAAATCGAAGGATGTGGATGAGATTGTCCGCACAATATATCTTCTTTCAGGAAGCTTTGGCGGAATTAACCTTGAAGATATTTCTGCTCCACGTTGCTTTGAAATAGAAAGAAGACTTAAAGAAATCTGTGACATCCCGATTTTCCACGATGATCAGCACGGTACTGCAATAGTTGTTGCTGCAGCGCTTATCAATGCACTCAAACTTGTAAAAAAAGAAATTGCAAAAGTAAAAGTTGTAATTAACGGTGCCGGCTCGGCAGGCATTGCCATAGGTAAGCACCTTATGAACATCGGCGTTAAAAATCTTACCTTCTGTGACCGTTTCGGCATCGTATGTGAAGGTGACGAAAACAACAATCCTGCTCAGGAAGAAATTGCTAAGGTTACAAACCTCGAACATAAAAAGGGTACTCTTGCCGATGCTCTGGCAGGTGCTGATGTGTTCATTGGTGTTTCTGCACCAAATCTTGTTACGCCTGAAATGGTACAGTCGATGGCACCGGACAGCATTTTGTTTCCAATGGCCAATCCGACACCTGAAATCATGCCTGACATTGCAAAGAAAGCAGGCGCAAGAGTTGTGGGCACAGGTCGCTCAGATTTTCCAAACCAGATCAATAACGTTTTGGCTTTCCCGGGCATTTTCAGAGGTGCACTCGATTGCAGAGCAACCTGCATTAACGAGGAAATGAAAGTTGCAACATCTTTTGCTTTGGCTTCACTTATCCCTGACGATGAAATAAGTGAAGAAAATATAATAGCACCAGCTCTTGACAAAAGAGTGGCTAAAGCTGTTGCTGAAGCTGTGGTTGAAACTGCGAAAAAAACAGGGGTTGCAAGAATATAACAATTTTTGTATAATATTTATGAGTCTTAAAAACTTATGAAGCGGAGATGATATTATGGCAAACAGCAAGGTGATTGCAGCAGTGCGCAGCAGAGAAGAACTTTTGAAAACAATTTCAACAAAAGTTAAAATAGTTTTTCATTTATCTCCCGACATACTTACTTTGAAAGAAGATGTAACCCTTGTGCATCAGGCTGATAAAAAACTGTTTATACATATTGATCTGGCCGATGGCATAGGTAAAGACAGAAGCGGAGTGCAGTTCGTGAAGATGATGGGTGTTGACGGTATAATCACTACACGATCAAACATCATCAAATATGCCAGAGAATTTGAAGTCGTTGCACTGCAGAGATTCTTTATTATCGATTCAAAATCGATTAGCACAACTGTTGAAACTTTGAATTCTTCAAAAGCAAACATGATAGAAATAATGCCCGGAAACAACCCGAAGGCTGTAAAAAGGCTGAGAGAAAAAATAAATGTGCCTATAATTGCCGGAGGCCTCATAGAAACAAAAGAAGAAGCGCTTGAAATTTTGAAAAGTGGTGCTACTGCTGTTTCGACCGGTGCCTGTGAACTTTGGCAAATATAAACCCGGAGCATATATTTTAATATTAAACCTTTTAAAAACAGAGCATGTAATTTTACATGCTCTGTTTTTTGTCGAAAACTTATATTGTAAAGTGCGTAAACAGTACAATTATTGTATTAAGTTTTACTTGCAATGTGGAAAGTTATGTTATATAATAATATGTTGTAATGTGAAATATTATTTTTTTATATACTGGAGGATTTTATGAGAAACGTTTACGATGTCTTAAAAGAAAGAGGTCTAATAGCTCAGGTTACCCACGAAGAAGAAGTAAGAGAACTTCTTGGTAACGAAAAAGTTACTTTTTATATCGGTTTTGACCCAACTGCCGACAGTCTTCATGTTGGTCATTTTCTGCAGATGGTTGTTATGCGCCATATGCAGATGCACGGTCACAGACCCATTGCTCTTGTTGGTGGTGGTACAGGTCATATTGGCGATCCTTCAGGTCGTACAGATATGCGTCAGATGATGACTGAGGATATCATCAATCACAACTGCGAATGCTTTAAAAAACAGCTTTCAAGTGTAATAGATTTTTCAGATGACAAAGCCATTATGGTAAACAACTCCGATTGGCTTCTTGATCTTAATTACATCGATTTTCTCAGAGACATCGGTGCATGCTTCTCTGTTAACAAAATGCTCACTGCTGAGTGCTTTAAACAGCGTCTCGAAAAAGGCTTGTCTTTCCTTGAGTTCAACTATATGCTCATGCAGAGCTACGATTTTCTCGTGCTCAGCCGTGAGTTTGACTGTAAGCTTGAACTTGGAGGTGACGATCAGTGGAGTAACATCTTAGGTGGTATTGAACTTTGTCGCCGAAAAGACCAGAGACAGGTTTACGGTATGACATTTACTCTTCTTACAAACAGCGAAGGCAAAAAAATGGGTAAGACCCAGAGTGGTGCATTGTGGCTTGATCCTCAAAAAACATCACCATACGACTTCTATCAGTATTGGGTAAATGTTGATGATGCCGATGTGATTAAGTGTCTCAAGCTTTTAACCTTCTTGCCTCTTGAAGAAATTGAGGCAATGGCTGAGTATAAAGATGCTGAAATCAACAAAGCTAAAAAAGTCCTTGCGTATGAGGTAACAAAACTCGTTCATGGTGAAGAAGAGGCAAATAAAGTGCAGGCTGCAGCTGAAGCAGTGTTTGGCTCGGGCAATTCTTCCGAAAACATGCCTACAACAGAGATTGGCGCAGCTGAAATCGAAGCAGGTCTTTCTATACTCGATTGCCTTGTTATGACAGGTCTTGCTGCATCAAAAGGCGAAGGCAGAAGACTTGTTCAGCAGGGTGGGGTAAGCCTTAATGGTGAAAAAGTTACCGATATTGCATTCAATCTTTCTGCTTCTGATTTTGAATCGGGCGAAGCAGTTATCAAAAAAGGTAAAAAAGTTTTCCACCGTGTTGTTCTTGGCTAATTTAATTCCGGAGGTTTTATAATGAAATACCAAAGCACCAGAAATAAATCAATAAGCGTTGATGCCGCTGTTGCTATAAACAGAGGTATATCAGAAGAAGGCGGTCTTTTTGTTCCTTCCGATATTCCAAAGGTTAGTCTGGATGATATTTCTTCTTTGTGCAGTCTCAGTTATTGTGACCGTGCTTCCCAAATTTTAAGCATGTATCTTACAGATTACGCAAAAGATGAACTTGAGTATTGTGCTAAAAATGCATACAGTGTAAATAAATTTGGCTCTTCAAACACAGCTCCCGTTATTTCTTTATCAAACGGTGTAAACATTCTTGAGCTTTGGCACGGCCCTACATGTGCATTTAAAGACATGGCTCTCCAGATATTACCTTACCTTTTAAAACTTGCCATCCGTAAAAATGGTGAAGACAAAGAGGTTGTAATTTTGGTTGCTACATCGGGTGACACGGGCAAAGCTGCTCTTGAAGGCTTCAAAGATGTGGAAGGCACAAAAATACAGGTTTTCTATCCGGTCGACGGTGTATCTGATATTCAGAAGCTTCAGATGACCACACAAGACGGTGCAAATGTTTCTGTTTGCGCAGTTAAAGGTAATTTTGACGATGCTCAGACCGGCGTTAAGAAAATTTTTACCAACAACGAATACAAGAAAGAATTAAGTGACAGAGGATATACCTTCTCTTCGGCAAACTCTATCAACTGGGGCAGGCTTGTTCCTCAGATTGTGTATTATTTTTCTGCATACTGCGATTTGGTAAATGCAAAAAAGATCTCATGTGGCGATAAAATAAACATTGTTGTGCCAACAGGTAATTTTGGCAATATTTTGGCCGCATACTATGCACTTGAGATGGGGCTCCCTGTAAACAAACTTATTTGTGCTTCAAACAGCAATAACGTTCTTACTGATTTTATCAATACAGGTATATATGACCGTAACAGAAAATTCTTTACAACCCACTCACCGTCTATGGATATTTTGATTTCAAGCAATCTTGAAAGACTCCTTTTCCATCTGACCGGCAGAGATGATGTTCTTATAAGAGAATATATGTCTAAACTTGAGTCGGAAGGAAAATATGATGTTGGCGTTGATATCAAGTCAAAAATCCAGGCTGTATTCGCTGCCGGATGTTGCGATGACGAGGAAACTGCAAAAACCATCAGTGAATATTTCAAAAAATATTCATATATTCCCGACACTCATACTGCAGTTGCACTTAGTGTGTATGAAAACTATGTAGAAAGCACAGGAGATAACACAATAACCGTAGTTGCATCTACTGCAAATCCTTTCAAATTCAATGAAGCAGTTATCTCTGCCATTTCTCCCGAAACCGATCTTTCGGATAAAGATGAATTCGAACTGTTGGATATTCTTGCCTCGAAGGGTAAAATTGAGATTCCTAAGCAATTGAAGGAACTTAAATCAAAAGAAATCCGTTTTTCTGATGTGTGCGACAAAAATGACATGCGCATGCAAACCGACATATTTCTTGATTGATTTTGAGGTGTAACTATGAGCGCCAAAAATACAGCACTGATTTTAGTTGCAGGTGGCAGTGGGACAAGAATGGGTGGGGATTTGCCCAAGCAATATATAGAGCTTAACGGATGTGAAATTATTGAACACACAATGCGTGCTTTTTGTAATTCGCATGTTGTTGGCAAGATTATAATTGTATGTGCAAAAGATTACACCTTACATATTCAGACTCTGGCTCAGAAGCTTGAAACAGATATACCGGTTGTAATAACAGAAGGCGGCACTACCAGACAAGATTCTGTCCGAAACGGTCTTAAGCTTGCATCTGACTGCGAGTTTGTTATGATACACGATGCAGTGAGATGCTGCATCACACCTTATGAAATATCAAAACTTGCTGACACTCTCTGGCAAGGTAAATCATGTGCTCTGGGCGTGAGAGTAAAGGATACCATAAAGCGTGCTGCTTCTGACAATCAGATTATAGAAACTGTAAACCGAGATGGTTTATGGCACATACAAACCCCGCAGGCCTTTGTTACATCTGAGGTGGTTTCAGCTCACGAAATTGCCCGGAAAAGTGGTTTTGTGGCTACTGACGATTGTGCTGTGGCAGAAAATGCAGGAATGAGTGTGACAATAGTTGAAGGTAACGATACAAACATTAAGGTTACCACACCTGTTGATTTACTCATAGCTTCTGAAATTTTGAAAGGAAGGTCGCAGTAATGAGAGTTGGTTTTGGTTATGATGTTCATCGCTTTGGCGAAAATCGTGCGCTTATTTTGGGTGGAGTAAACATTCCTTACGAAAAAGGCCTTCTTGGTCATTCTGATGCCGATGTCCTTTTGCATGCTGTGGCAGATTCTCTTCTTGGCGCAGCTGCTCTTGGTGATATTGGCGTTCATTTTCCCGACACCGATATGTCTTATAAAAACATAGACAGTATGATATTGTTAAAAAGGGTATCTCATCTTATTGAAAGTAACGGATACAGGGTTGTGAATCTTGATGCTACTGTCGTGGCACAAAAACCTAAAATATCGCCATATGCAAAAACTATGACTGAAAATATAGCAAAATGTCTTAACATTGATGTGTCTTGTGTCAATGTAAAAGCTACTACTACTGAAAAACTAGGTTTTGAGGGCAGGGAAGAAGGCATTTCTTCTCACTGTATTTGCCTTCTCGATACAATAAAGGAGATGTAATTTATGCTGACTGATATTCAGATTGCACAGTGTGCAAAAATGGAACATATCAAAAACATCGCAGCGAAAATCGGACTTGATGAGAATGATATTGACTACTATGGCAAATATAAAGCAAAAATTTCGCCCGATGTGTACGAAAAAGTTAAAGACAATAAAGATGGTAAACTGATTTTAGTGACTGCAATAAACCCCACACCTGCCGGCGAAGGTAAGACAACAACAACTGTTGGTATTGGTCAGGCTATGGGCAAAATAGGCAAAAATGCCATCATTGCACTCAGAGAGCCTTCTCTTGGCCCTGTTATGGGTGTAAAAGGTGGTGCTGCAGGTGGTGGTTATGCTCAGGTTGTGCCTATGGAAGATATCAATCTTCACTTTACCGGTGATATGCATGCTATAACAAGTGCGCATAACCTTTTGGCAGCACTTTTGGATAATCACATAAAGCAGGGAAACGAACTTAATATTGACACAACATCTATTGTATTTAAAAGAGTCCTTGACATGAACGACAGAGCTCTCAGAAGCATTGTTGTCGGTCTTGGCGGAAAAATCAACGGTGTTCCGAGAGAAGACGGTTTTATGATAACCGTGGCTTCCGAAGTAATGGCTATTCTTTGTCTTGCTTCTGACTTTGAGGATCTGAAAACACGTCTTTCAAAAATAATTGTTGCCTATAATTTTGAAGGCAAACCGGTAACTGCCGGTGACCTCAAAGCTTCAGGCGCAATGGCACTTCTTCTTAAGGATGCCATCAATCCAAATCTTATTCAGACTTTAGAAAACACACCATGTCTTATGCACGGTGGACCTTTTGCAAATATTGCACACGGTTGCAACAGTATAAGAGCCACCAAGCTCGCTTTAAAGCTTGCCGACTATGTTATAACCGAGGCAGGTTTTGGCGCTGATCTTGGCGCAGAAAAGTTTTTGGACATTAAATGTCGTATGGGTGGTCTCAAACCCGATGCAATTGTAATAGTTGCTACTGTAAGAGCTCTCAAATACAACGGTGGTGTGGCAAAAGCTAATCTTAAAGAAGAAAACATCGAAGCTCTCAAAAAAGGCATAGTAAACCTCGGCAGACATATTGAAAACATGAAGAAATATAATGTTGAGGTTATCGTTGCTGTTAATGCATTTGACACAGATACAGAAGCAGAAAAACAGTATATCACCGATTACTGCAAAAACCTTGGAGTTAAGGCATGTTTTTCCGATGTGTTTGCCAAAGGCGGCGAAGGCGGAGTTGAGCTTGCAAAAATCATCTGTGAAAGTGTAGACACAGGTGTTTCCGGTTTTGCGCCACTCTACGATGTCAACCTCTCTGTAAAAGAGAAAATTGCAACTATCGCAAAAGAAATTTATGGTGCTTCGTCTGTTACATATACTGCTAAAGCTAACAAGATGATTGAGAAGTTTGAAAAACTTGGTCTTGACAAGGTGCCTGTTTGCATGGCAAAAACTCAATATTCTCTGTCTGACAATCCATCTCTGCTGGGCGCTCCCGAAGGATTTGAAATTACTGTCAGAGATATAAATATTTCAAACGGTGCAGGCTTTATTGTTGCTCTGACCGGCGATATTATGACCATGCCCGGATTGCCAAAAGTGCCTGCCGCAAATAATATCGACATAACTGACAACGGTGAAATTATCGGTTTGTTCTGATTATTCGGAGGAAAAATGAAAATAATCACCTCTTCTTATGATGAAACCTTTGCTTTTGGCAAAAAACTTGCTTCCGACCTGAAAAGTGGCTCAATTATCACACTTGACGGTGATCTCGGTGCTGGAAAAACTGCGCTGACCTCGGGTATTGTTGCCGGATTGGGCTCTGCAGATATTGTTACAAGTCCGACATTTACAATTGTAAATGAATACAGGAAAGGTGAAATACCTGTGTTTCATTTTGATTTGTACAGGCTTTCTTGCATGGATGATTTATACGATATAGGCTGGGATGATTATGTGAGTCAGGATGCGATAATCATTATTGAATGGGCAGATATTGTAAAAAATGAGTTCGACTATCCTTACATAGAAATCATTATTTCTAAATTGACAGACGAGAGCGAAACTAAAAGAGAAATTACTATAAAATCCCGAGGGGGAAACAATGAAAATTTTAGCAATGGACACATCGTCGGCTAATGCGACAGTGTGTATTTCTGATGAAAATAAAATAATAGGGGAGTATACCGTTTCAAATGACCGGGCACATTCGCAGATTATAATGCCCATGCTCAACGACCTTTTGAATAATTGCTCTATGACCATTAAAGATATTGATGTGTTTGCGGTAGCGTTGGGACCGGGTTCATTTACCGGACTGAGAATAGGTATTGCTGCAATGAAAACTCTTGCACAGTCGCTCTCTAAACCGATAATCGGCGCTTCTTCTTTGGACGAAATTGCGTTTTCATTTTTTGGAACAGACAAAATTGTTTGTCCTATTCTAGATGCTCGGCGCAACGAAGTGTATAATGCCATGTATCTTGACGGCAAAAAAATTGTGGCTGAAAGAGTTATCGATTTTGATGAAGTTCTGATTGAACTTGCAGACAAAAATGTAATTTTCTCGGGTGATGCCTCTGTAAAATATAGAAATAAAATTCTTAGTTTTAATAATCCGAACTGGCATATTGCACCGTCTTGCCTTTCGATGCAGCGTGCTTCGGCGTTGGCTTCTATTGCAGCAGAGAGAGCAAAAGATGAAAATTATGATAATCTTTATGATTTATCGCCATTATATTTAAGACTTTCACAGGCTGAGAGAGAATATAACCTCGCTCATGGCTTACAATAAAACTTTGGAGGTACAATTATGATTGCTATTGGTTCAGATCACGGTGGTTTTGAAATGAAGGAGATTATTGTTGAGCATTTAAAATCGACAGGCCACGACGTGAAAGATTTTGGTTGTTATGACAAGTCGTCTGTTGACTATCCCGACATTGCAGATAAAGTTTGTAATGCAATCACAGACGAAGGGTGCGAACTTGGCATTTTAGTTTGTACAACAGGCATTGGCATGAGTATGTGTGCAAATAAGCACAAGGGTATCCGTGCGGCACAGTGCAGCGATCCTCACAGCGCTAAAATGACTAGAAAGCACAATGATGCAAATGTTGTTACAATTGGTGGCGGAATTATTGGACCGGAGCTTGCCAAACAGATTGTAGATGCATTTCTTTTGGCTGAATTTGAAGGCGGACGCCATCAGAGACGCGTAGATAAGATGATGAATTTGGAAAAATAAGGAGATTGTCTATGATAGAAGCGATTGAAGCTTATTTGGCCGGTATTAATCATGAGCTGGCAGTGTTTATCATATCTATGTTTCCGATTGTCGAGTTAAGAGGAGCAATTCCTTTTGGCGTTGCTCTTGGTGTTGATTGGCGAATGGTATATTTGTTGAGTGTGATTGGAAATGTCATTCCTGCCCCCTTTATTATATTGTTTTTCAGACCTGTTATTGAATACCTTGAAAAAACGAAACTTTTTGGCAAGTTTGCTTCAAAAATCAAAAACAGAGCAAGCTCAAAAGTGAAAGATGTCAATAAATATAAAATGCTTGGTCTGTGTATATATGTTGCTGTGCCACTGCCCGGCACAGGTGCATGGACAGGAGCCGCAATTGCTGCTCTTATGAAAATGCGTCTTAAATATGCTCTGCCCATGATCGTGCTTGGAGTTTTGATAGCAGGTATTTTAATGATGGGCATTTCATATGGCTTTGGTGAGTTAATAACACATTTCTTTTGATAACGGAGGATAAAAATGAATAGAAAATTATTCACATCTGAATCAGTAACCGAAGGTCATCCCGATAAAATGTGTGACCAGATTTCCGATGCAGTACTTGATGCTATAATTGAAAAAGATCCGGGCGCTCGAGTTGCCTGTGAAACTGCTGTTACAACTGGTATGATCATGATTATGGGTGAAATTACCACCGATTGCTATGTTGACATTGCGAAAATAGCCAGAAACACTGTTGAAAAAATCGGCTATGATCGCGCTAAATTTGGATTTGACTGTCACACATGCTCTGTTTTGACAAGTATTGATGAACAGTCGGGTGATATTGCGCTTGGTGTTGACAAATCATATGAAGCAAAGAAATGTGATGAAACCCTGGAAGATAATGGTGCCGGTGATCAGGGAATGATGTTTGGTTATGCGTGCGATGAAACACCTGAGCTTATGCCTATGCCTATTTCTTTAGCACACAAACTCAGCATGAGACTTACTGAAGTCAGAAAAAACGGTACTCTCGACTATCTGAGACCTGATGGCAAAACTCAGGTTACAGTTGAATATGTTGACGATATTCCTGTCAGAGTTGACACCGTTGTAATATCTACTCAGCACTCGCCTGATGTTGAACAGTCTCAGATTGAAAAAGATCTTTTGAGAGAAGTTGTTGGTAAGGTAATTCCTACAAATCTCCTTGATGACAATACTAAATACTACATCAACCCAACCGGAAGATTTGTTATCGGTGGACCTCAGGGTGACACCGGACTTACAGGTCGTAAAATCATTGTAGATACATATGGCGGGTTTGCAAGACATGGCGGCGGAGCTTTTTCGGGCAAAGATCCGACCAAGGTTGACAGAAGTGCAGCATATGCAGCTCGTTATGTTGCAAAGAACATCGTCAAGGCAGGCCTTGCAAGAAAATGTGAGGTTCAGATTGCTTATGCCATAGGTGTCAGCACTCCTGTGTCTGTTTTGGTTGATACTTTCGGAACAGGTACAATAGCAGAAGATAAACTCTGCGCTCTTGTAACCGAAGTGTTTGATCTGAGACCGGCATCCATAATCAAGACTCTTGATTTAAGAAGGCCTATTTATGAAAAAACAGCTTCCTACGGTCATTTTGGCAGAGAAGATGCTGATTTTACATGGGAAAAATGTGACAAAGCTGAGCTTCTGGCCGAAAAAGCAAAACAGTTATAATAAATAATGTAACCTTGAATAAGCCTCTTCGCATATTATGATGCGAAGAGGTGTTTAATATGGTAAATATAATTTTCAAATCACTCATAACATTTTTTTCAGTTTACGGATTTGTTAATTTGATAAAAGATTTATTTAAGTTTTTCTCGGGTGAAAAGCAAGAAAATTTGCGAAACAAAATAATTGTCATCAAAGTCAGAAACAGTGCCGAAACACTTGAAGGTGCAGTGAGAAGTGTGATTTTAAGTTCATTGAAATATACCTATAACGCAAGTGTGCCCGACATTCTGATAGTAGATATGGGATCTGATGATGAAACCCGTCAGATTGCAGGAAAACTGTGTGAAGACTATCCTTTTGTGTATTATACGACTGAGGAACTATATAATAAAGTGAAAGGCAAATAAAATGAGATATAACTCTTTTTCAAATTACTTAATTGAAAAATACGGAGAAAAGGTATATAAAATACCTGTTAATCTTGATCTTACATGTCCGAACAGAGACGGAAATGTAGGAAGTGGTGGCTGCATTTTTTGCGGCTCAGAGGGTGCGGCTTTCCCGAATCTTCCACAAAACTTATCGGTGAAAAAACAGATTGAAGAAAACATGAGAGTTATATCAGAAAAATATAAAGCCGATAAATTCATAGTCTATTTTCAAAATTTCACCAACACATATATGAGCCTCTATTGCTTTAAAAAAGTCATTTCAGAGGTGAAAGGTGACAACATATGTGCAATATACATATCTACTCGCCCTGATTGCATCAGGGAGGAGTATCTTGATTTTTTAAACGAAATTTCATCGCAAAACGGTTTTGATATATGTATCGAACTCGGACTTCAGACAGTAAATTACAAAACTCTCAAAAAACTCAACAGGGGACACACTCTTGCCGAGGCAATTGACTGCATAAACCAAATAAAAAAATATAATTTTGAAATATGTACACATTTAATTCTGAATCTGCCCTGGGACGACCTCGACGATGTGGTTGAAACAGCAAAAATAGTGTCGGCACTCGGAGTTAATCAGGTGAAACTTCATAGCCTGTATATTGAAAAAGGTACAGAGCTTGCCCGCATGTATGAAAATGATGAATTTGAGATGGACACTGTGTATGATTATGTAGAAAAAGTTATAAAATTTTTGTCTTTTCTATCACCGGACATTGTTGTTCAGAGACTTGTAAGCAGAGCAAAAACAGGTCACACACTATTTTCAAATTATGGGTTGAGCTGGTGGAAAATCAGGGACAATATTGAAAGAGAACTTGAGTTAAGGGATATAAATCAGGGAGATAATTTCAACTATTTGGATGGTAGTGCATTGAGCATCTTTGAAGATGGTATTTTTTAAGTTAAAAATATTTAATTTTCTGTTGTAATTTACTTTTGAATTTGATATAATTATAGGTAATAATATTGTACTCGGGAGATTTTAGCTATGATAAAAAGTATGACGGGCTTTGGCCGTGCAGAAAAAACGTTTGATAAATATAAAATAACCATTGAAATGAAGTCAGTAAACAACAGATATCTTGATATTAACACCAAGGTATACAAGCAGTATTCGTTTCTTGAAGAGATTATCAGAGAATGTGTGTCGACTTCGCTTACACGTGGTAAAGTTGATGTGTTTGTTCAGTTTGAAACAATCGGTGATGAAGAAATAGCCATAACTCTTAACGATAATGTTGTGTATGGATATCGCGATGCTCTCGAAAGACTTTCTGAAATAGCCAGTGTAAAAAATGATATTGGAGCTTCATCATTTATCAGACTTCCCGATGTTTTCACTATCGAAAAACAGGAAGCTGACAAAGAACAGATAGCTGTCGATGCAAAAGAGGTAGCGATTGAGGCTGTTAAAGATTTGATGAATATTCGCACGCGCGAGGGTGAGCGCCTTAAGACGTTTTTTGACGACTGTATACTGAATATTAAAAATATTCTTGAAACAATTAAAGAACGTTCGCCACTTACTGTTGATGAATATAAACAACGAATGAAAGAACGTGTTGAGGAAATTCTTTCGGGCGTTGAAATTGATGAAAACAGACTTCTCACAGAGGTTGGCATTTTTGCCGACAAGGTCAATATAACCGAGGAAATAATACGATTTGAAAGTCACCTTAAAGAGTATTCGCACCTTCTTAAGAGTGATGTTCCTGTTGGTCGTAAACTTGATTTCATCATACAGGAGCTCAACAGGGAAGCCAACACTATGGGCTCGAAATGCAATGATTACATAATCAGCAAATCTGTTGTCGACTTAAAATCTGAAATAGAAAAGCTCAGAGAACAAGTACAAAACATTGAATAATTGAGAGGTTACAAAATGAAGTTAATTAACATCGGATTTGGCAATGTCGTTTCAGCAAACAGAATGGTTGCTGTTATAAGTCCCGAATCAGCTCCGGTAAAAAGAATAATTTCTGAAGCAAGAGAAAAAGGGATGCTTGTTGATGCGACATATGGAAGAAGAACAAAATCTGTCATTATTTGTGACAGTGATCATGTTATTCTTTCTGCAGTTCCAACAGACACAGTTGCATCCAGACTCAACAAAGACGAGTTTGTGACATCGGAGGAGGATAACGTTGAAGACTGACAAAGGTACATTGTTTGTTTTTTCAGGCCCGTCGGGCACAGGAAAAGGAACAATACTCACTAAATATTTTGAAAAATACACTGACGACCGACTTGTATATTCTATCTCGGCTACCACGAGGCAACCGAGAGACGGTGAGGTTGATGGTGTAAACTATTATTTTAAGTCTCAAAATGAATTTTTGGATATGATAGACAACGATGAATTTCTGGAATGGACAAACTTCTGCGGCAATTATTATGGAACCCCCAGAAAGCAGATTGAAAAACTTGTTTCCGAAGGCATCGATGTTATACTTGAAATCGAAACCGTAGGTGCTTTCAATATTAAAGAAAAATGTCCTGATGCTGTTATGATTTTTGTTCTTCCACCATCAATGACAGAACTCAAAAAACGTCTTAAAGGCAGAGCAACAGAAAGCGACGAGGTTTTAGAAAATCGCTTTGCAATAGCAAAAAAAGAAATCGAACTGTCACACAAATATGATTATATAATTTTAAACGATACTTTGACGCAGGCAGTCAAAGATTTTCGTACTATTCTAAATGCTCAGAGATTAAAAACAATTAACAATAATAAAACTATATCAGAGGTGCTTGAAAAATGATTTATCCATCAATTAACGAAATTATGAAATCAAAAGGTATCGACAGCAAATATACTTTGGTTGTCGCAACAGCAAAAAGAGCTCGTGAAATCAATAAGTCTAAAGTTTCATTTACCGAATGTAAATCGGATAAAGCTGTAACTATTGCTCTTCATGAAATCAATGAAAATAAGATTAGTTTTAAAAATGTGTCAAGATCTGTTCCAGTTCCTTCTTCTGATGCAATCATGAATCAGATTCTTGAAGAAAACAATTTCAGCAAGGAAGAATAATACGTCAAAAACAGTCATTTGGGAGGCGATAAGGTGATAGCAAGAGTAATAATAAATTCTTCTTCTCTTTCAACTGATTCGCTTTATGACTATGCAATTCCCGATAATCTGTGTGGCAAGCTCTGTGTTGGTATGCGCGTAAAAGTGCCTTTTGGCAGGTCAAACAGGCTTCTTGAGGCATATGTTTTTGACATTTGTGACTCAAGCGGATGCGATAGTGTAAAAACAATTGCAGACACGATAGGGGATGTGGTTTACTTCACTGAAAATGACACAGAACTTGTGAATTTTATGAGACATCGTTATTTTTGTTCATACAGTTCTGCAATTCACTGCCTTATACCACCGGGATTAAACATGAAATTTGTCAACTACTATCGTTTGACAAATGAAATTTCTTTTGAAGAAATAAAAAAATCTTGTCAGAGGTCTGTGACAAACGACAAGATCATAAGTTGCCTGAATGCTTATGGCTCAATGTCAGAAGAAAGCCTCAAAGCAGAACTGGGCAAAAGCAGTATCAAAGCTTCGCTCAAAGCTCTGCTCAGCAAAGGCTATATTATAGCTGATGCTCACGGAACTGAGTCTGTTTCTGATACACTCAAGACCTTTGTTGAGCTTACCATAGACAGAACAGAGGCCTTTTCTATTATAGACACTATATCAAAAAAAGCACCTGCCAGGGCACGTGCTTTAGAAGTGCTTTGCGATAATTTTGAAATTGAGCTTTCTGATCTTTTGGTTTATGCTGAAACTACAAAGAAAACAATTGACGCTTTATGCGATAAAGGTTATGCAGCATACAGAAGCATTGTTGTTAACGATACAAATATCACTTATGATGATTCATACGCCAAAAGCAAGCCTGCTCTTACCGATGATCAGCAATATGCTATAAGTGAAATTAAGTCAGGTATTCTTTCTGAAGAAAAGTCTGCTTATCTGCTTCATGGTGTCACGGGAAGTGGAAAAACGGAAGTATATCTGTCTGTCATTGAAGAAGCGATAAATGTGGGCAAAGATGCTATACTGCTAATACCTGAAATTTCTCTCACACCACAGATGGTAGCGCAGATTTTTGCGAGATTTGGCGACAATGCTGCAGTTCTTCATAGTCGTCTTACCTTGAAGCAAAGATATAACGAGTGGTTCAAAATTAAAAACGGTGATGTAAAAATAGCAGTGGGAGCAAGAAGTGCAGTGTTTGCTCCTTTCAAAAATTTAGGTTTGATTATTATTGATGAAGAACATGAAAGCACCTACAAATCTGACATGTCACCCCGATATGATGCAATTGAAATAGCGAGATATCTTATCAATCGTGAGCGTGGTACTCTTGTTCTTGCAAGTGCAACTCCTTCTGTTGAGGACTACTATAAAGCCGAAAACGGAACCTACAAGCTTATCGAACTACCTGAGCGCGTTAACAAAACCCGGCTTCCTGAAGTGACAATTGCCGATATGCGCCGCGAGCTCGAAAACGGAAACATGAGCATTTTCAGTAGTGAGCTGAAATCTGCTATAAGCAAGGCGCTTTCCGCAAAAGAGCAAATTATACTCTTTCTTAACAGGAGAGGTTTTTCCGGATTTGTTTCATGCAGAAATTGTGGATATGTAATGAAATGTCCCAATTGTAATGTTTCACTGACATATCATAAATCAGCCAACAAAATGGTGTGTCACTACTGTGACTATAAAACGAATTTGTCTTCTGTTTGCCCATCGTGCAGTGATAAACACATACGATTTTTTGGCATAGGTACCGAAAAAATTGTTGAAGAGCTAAATCTTCTGTTTCCTGTTGCAAAAGTTATCAGAATGGATGCAGATACAACAAGCGGCAGAATGGCTCACGAAAATGTGCTTAAACAGTTTGGCAGCGGCAAAGCCGACATTTTAGTTGGCACTCAGATGATAACAAAAGGACTTGATTTTGATAATGTGACTTTAGTTGGAATTGTTGCTGCTGATATGAGTCTGAACATTGATGATTACCGTGCGTGTGAACGCACTTTTGACCTCATAACTCAAGTTACCGGTAGAACGGGTAGGGGAGATAAAACAGGCCGTGCCATAATTCAGACATATAATCCTGATGATGAAACAATAATTTTGAGCGCCACTCAGGATTACAAAAGTTTTTATAAAGAAGAGATATCAATCAGAAGGATGCTTATGTATCCACCGTTTACTGAGTTTATAAAAATACAGTTCAGCGCTAATGATAAAAGCATTGCAAAAAAGCTTGCTGATGAGTTTTATGCTAAGGTTGATTTGCTTATTAAATCCAGCAATTTCTCCGGGGAGCTGTTTCCGGTAGCTGAATCACCTCTTTTCAGACTTAACGGACGATATCGATATCGTTTTATACTTAAAGCTCCATACAAAAAAGCGCTTTATGATTCACTCAGAGAAATATATGACATCTTTTTATCCGGCAAAGATGATGTCAGCGTGACTATTGACGTAAACCCAAATAATTTATATTAAATCAGGAGGAAAAAATGGCTATTAGGAACATAAGAAAACTCGGCGAAGATGTTTTGAGAAAAAAATGCAGAGAAGTCGATGTTATAGATAACAGAATTTTAACTTTACTTGATGATATGGCAGACACACTGTATGATTCAAACGGTGTTGGTCTTGCTGCACCTCAGGTAGGGGTGCTAAAAAGAATTGCTGTTATTGATATAGGTGATGGTCTTATTGAACTTATTAATCCTGAAATCATATCCAGCGATGGCAATCAGGATGGACCTGAGGGTTGTCTCAGTGTTCCTGGAAAATTTGGTAATGTTTCAAGACCGTATAAAGTTCGTGTAAGAGCAACCGACAGAAACGGAGAAGAATTCGAAGTTGAGGGCGAAGAGCTTCTTGCAAGAGCATTTTGTCATGAGATTGACCATCTTGACGGTGTTATTTTTGTTGACAAAGTTACAGAATATATTGAGGATGATGAGTAATGAACATACTTTTTATGGGCACTCCTGATTTTGCAGCAAATTCCCTGAAGGCTCTGTATGATGTAGGTCACAATATTTCTGCAGTTGTAACGATGCCCGACAAACCCAGAGGCAGAGGCCATAAACTTACTCACACTCCGGTGTATGATGTTGCTTCTGACCTCGGATTGACAATACACACTCCGGAAAACTTGAAAAAAGAGACATTCGAAAGCCTTTTGAACGAAATAGCACCTGAAGTAATTGTTGTTGTTGCATATGGTAAAATTCTTCCCGAGTACGTTTTGAATTTTCCCCGATACGGTTGCATCAATGTTCACGCTTCACTTCTTCCCAAATATCGTGGTGCTGCTCCGATACAAAGATGTATAATTGAAGGTGAAAACATTACAGGTGTGACAACAATGTACATGGAAAAGGGTCTTGACACAGGAGATATGCTGTTGAAAACCGAAGTTGAAATAGAAGATGACGACAACTTTGAAAAAGTGCACGATAAGCTTTCCGATGCAGGTGCCAAATTGATTGTAAAGACTCTTTCGGAACTTGAAGCGGGAATTTGTCATCCCGAAAAACAAGATGATGCACTGTCTTCATATGCTCATATGATTACAAAAGAAACTTGCATGATAGATTGGAATAAAAATGCTTCAGATGTCCACAATTTAATCAGAGGGCTTAGTCCTTTCCCGAAGGCATTTACACTTTTTGACGGTAAAAACTTTAAGATTATATTGTCGAGGATATCACAAAAATCGTTCGATTCTGCGCCGGGAACTGTTGTTTCAACTTCAAAAGATTGCTTTACAGTTGCGTGCGGAGATAAAACAGCCATTGATATTTTGACAGTTCAATCCGAAGGGAAAAAGGCGATGAGTGTCACAGAATATTTCAAAGGTAATTCGATAGAATTGAATACTGTTCTTGGAGGATGATATATAAGCATGTATTATTATGGATTTGACTACACATACATCATCTTTGTGCTTCCTGCGATCATAATATCTCTTTTGGCACAAATGAGAGTTACTTCGACTTTTGCCAGATACAGTAAAATGCTTGCATCGCGTAACATAACAGGCGCTGAAGCGGCAAGAAGGATTTTAGACAAAAACGGATTAAGCAATGTTATAATCGAACACGTGCGTGGAAACCTTACCGATCATTATGATCCGACAAAAAGAGTTTTGAGGCTGTCTGATTCAGTCTATTCATCGAGTTCTATTGCTGCCATCGGTGTTGCTGCTCATGAATGTGGTCATGCAATTCAGCATGCAAGAGCTTACCTGCCGCTCAAAATGCGTCATGGTGTATACCCCGTTGTAAGATTTTCTTCTGCAGCAGCAATGCCGCTTATATTACTCGGCCTTATTATGAGCACTCCGTTTTTGGTAAATTTTGGCATCGTATTGTTTTCTTGTGTTGTACTATTTCAGCTCATTACTCTGCCGGTAGAATTTAATGCAAGTCGCAGAGCGCTTACCATTGTGTCTGATGTGCTTTATTTCGACAATGAAGAGGTGAGAGGAGTAAAGAAAGTTCTCACTGCCGCTGCTCTCACTTATGTGGCTTCTGCACTGACTTCGATTATGCAACTTTTAAGGTTGATTATTCTTTCGAACAACAGGAGAAGATAATGACTCAAAACCCAAGAAAAGCAGCTGTTAACATACTCATGGAAATTGAGAAAAACTCTGCATATACCAACATTGAAATGAATAAAATCAGAGCCCATGGCTCTTTTTCTGAAAGCGACATAAGATTTATCGGAGAGCTGGTAAATGGTGTACAAAAAAGAAAACTGACTCTTGATTACATCATTACTTTTCATTCAAGTGTTAAACTCAATAAAATATCACCGTTTATCCTAGCTGTTTTGAGACTTGGTGTATATCAGATTTTGTACATGGATAGAGTTCCTGATTCTGCGGCTGTTAACGAGAGCGTAAAAATTATTAAAAAATCTTCGGTTTCTCGTCTTTCGGGATATGTGAATGCTGTACTCAGGGCAGTTGACGGTAGTGAGCTTACAAACCTTGACAAAAACAAACCTGAAGATATGAGCAAAATTTATTCAATTCCCGAATGGATTGTATCTCGCTGGCTTAATATTTTTGGGTATGATTTTACAGTTGAACTTCTGGATGCTTTTTCGGCAAGTTCGAATTTGTGTATCAGAAGAAGTCCTGATATTGATGGGTGTTCGCTTCAGTTGAAACTCGCACAGGAAGGCATTGAAATTGAACCCTTTGTTATAAAAGGTTTCGAAAATTTTGATTATTGCTATTCAGTAAAATCTTCAGATAAGCCTCTTACTTCTACCCGGGCATTTCAAGAAGGCGATTTTTATATTCAGGACCCTGCCGCATCATTTGCCGCCTATCTGCTTGAACCAGATGAAGGTGAGACTGTAATCGACATGTGTGCAGCTCCCGGAGGTAAAACAGTTTTTATCGCTCAACTCTTGAAAAACAAGGGTGAGGTATTTGCTTTTGACATTTATGACCATAAAATTGCTTTAATATCACAAAACTGCAACAGACACAAATTAACTGTGGTCAAACCGAAAATTCAGGATGCATCAAGTTACAATCCGGAATTTGAAGAAATTGCTGACAAAATCATGTGTGACGTACCGTGTACAGGTTTTGGCCTGATGCGAAAAAAACCTGACATTCGATATACGCGCAAAGAAGAAGATATTGCTTCTCTGGCGTCACTGTCACAAAAAATACTTGATAATGCCTCGAAATATCTGAAAAAGGGTGGCGTGTTGGTTTTTTCAACTTGTACTATCGAACCATTGGAAAACGAAAAAACAATTGAAACTTTTTTGACCGACCACAAGGACTTTTCACTGTATCCGTTTGGTGATAATGTGTCTTACAAGACATTTTATCCAAATGTAGACAACACTGACGGTTTTTTTGTGTGCAGACTCAAAAAGAATGGAGTTCCCAAATGATGAATTTAAGAGATCTGACATATGAGGAGATAGAGGAAGTCATACTTTCTTATGGTGAAAAGAAATTCAGAGCCAAACAGGTGTACGAATGGCTCTACAAGGGTGTTTCTACATTTGATGAAATGACAAATGTTCCTTTGCAGCTTAAAGAAAGGCTGGCTGAAGAATATTTCATCAATCCGTGCACTATTGTTAAGAAACTTGAATCTAAGATTGACGATACAAAAAAATATCTTTTCAAGCTCCATGACGGTAATATGGTTGAAAGTGTTGCCATGTACTACAAACATGGCATTAGTGTTTGTATTTCATGCCAGGTAGGGTGTGCTATGGGATGCAAATTTTGCGCATCAACAATTGGCGGACTTGTGAGAAGCCTTACTCCCGGTGAAATACTCGAGCAGGTTATTTATGTTCAAAAAGACATAGGTCAACGCATTTCAAATATTGTGATGATGGGCATTGGAGAACCACTGGCAAATTTTGATAATGTAGTTAAATTTTTAAAGCTTGTCAATGATGAGAGGGGCATAAACATTGGATACAGACATATTTCTTTGTCTACTTGCGGCATTGTCCCAAAAATTTATGAACTTGCCGAACTTAAATTGCCAATAACTCTTTCTATTTCACTTCATTCTCCTGAAGACAGTTCAAGAAGTGCTATAATGCCCGTTAATAAGAAATACAACATCTCCGAATTGATTAAAGCCTGTAAAGCCTATCAGAAAATTTGTTCAAGAAGAATCAGTTTTGAATATGCAATTATAAAAAATGTAAATGATGACATTAAAGACGCCCAATGCCTTGTCAAACTTTTGACAGGACTTATGTGCCATATAAATATTATACCGGTTAATAACGTTGAAGAAAATTCGTTTGAAAAACCCAGTCCGGAAAGGATAAACCATTTTTGCCAATATCTTGAATCCAAAGGATTTACTGCTACGGTAAGGCGCGAACTTGGTTCTGACATAAATGCTTCGTGTGGTCAACTAAGGAAAAATAATTTGTAAGGAAGTGACATCATGAATTATTTTGGAATGAGTGATGTAGGAAAAATAAGAAAAAATAATGAGGATTCTTTTTATGTAAAAGCATATGATGACAGTCATATGCTTGCAGTTGTTGCTGACGGTATGGGCGGTTATAAAGGCGGTAAGCAGGCAAGTACCATCGCTGTAAAAAGCATTTCTGAATATATCGAATCGTTGTTGCCCGATTTATTAACCTATAATGAACGCAGATTGAAGCAAGCTATAATAAAAGCCTTAAAAATTGCAAACAAAGCAATTGTCGACAGTGCAGATGCATCAGACGATTTGAAAAATATGGGGACTACTGCTGTCGTGTGCTTTATTTGCGGGGAAAAACTTTTTGCATTTAACATTGGTGACAGCAGACTTTATATTATAAATGATAGCATTACACAAATAACAAAAGATCATTCCTTGGTTGTTGAACTTGTCGAGATGGGAGTAATATCTGAAAAGCAGGCCGAGAATCATCCACAGAAGAATGTTATAACTAAGGCTCTGGGCTCTGATGATAATATTGAACCGGACATTTATAAAGAAAAAATATCTCTCGAAGATACAATATTATTATGCAGCGACGGTCTTACTAACATGCTTACAGACAACAGGATAATAGAAATTGTCAATGCAAATAAAGACATAAAAAAAATAACTAAAACCCTTATTGAAGAAGCCAAGAAATCAGGCGGCAGAGATAACATAACTGTTGTTACTATCAGAATATAATGGGGGTGACACTAAGATGCTTAACACTATTTTAGGTGAAAGATATGAAATTATTGAAGAAATCGGCAAAGGCGGCATGGCCTATGTATATAAAGCCAGATGCATTTTACTTGATAGAATCGTAGCTATTAAAGTTTTGAGAGATGATCTGGGCAGTGGCGAAGAGTTTTTGAAACGATTTAACAAAGAAGCTCAGGCTGCTGCAAGTCTTACTCATCCAAATATCGTGTCAATCTTCGATTTCGGCGTCGATAAAGGCATGCATTATATTGTTATGGAATATGTTGACGGAATAACTCTCAAAGAATATATTGCCCAGAACAAGAAGCTATCTTATACGGAAGCTCTCGATATTACATATCAGATAGCCGATGCTCTGTCTGCTGCGCATGAAAAGAGAATTGTGCATCGTGATATAAAGCCTCATAATATACTCATCACTCCCGACAGAAATGTGAAAGTTACCGATTTTGGTATAGCACGCTTCGGTACTGCCAACACCTTGTCGACAGGTGATGATATTTTAGGCTCGGTGCATTACATATCTCCGGAACAGGCAAGGGGCGAATCTGTCGACAACAGATCGGATTTGTACTCTCTTGGCATCAGCCTTTATGAAATGATAAGTGGGTCAGTGCCTTTTGATGCTGATACTCCGGTGGCAGTTGCAATGATGCAGATTAAAGAAGAAGCTAAACCCATCAGTTTTGAAAATGATGATGTTTTACCTCTTGGAGTACAGCAAATTATATTAAAATCTATATCAAAACAGACCGAAAAGAGATATCAGAACGCTGATGAATTTAAAGATGATATTTTAAATATACTGGAAAACGCAGAATATACACTTGCTGATGAAGGTGAATATTACTCCGTAGATTCAATTCTAACTTGCGGAAACGGACGATATGGCAGAAAATCTTCGCTTTCTATAAAAAAAGGTAAAAAGATTGTTTTAACTTTTCTCGCGGCAATAACTGCACTTCTTTTGGTACTTTCCTTTTACATAGTTACAAACGAAACTATAATGAACTCCTTAAAGAACGACATTTTTTCTGTTTTAACTCCTGTTCCTTCTCTTACCGGAAAAACTCTCGCAGAGAGTCAGAATTTATGCAAGGAAGCAGGGTTTGATATTGTTGTAAAAGAAGAAGTGGATGCTCCTGACGCAAATCCCGGAACTGTTGTATCACAGCATCCTGTGTCGGGTGAAAAAGCCAGAAAAGGCACTGTTATAAATGTTACACTTAACAAAGTTCAGAATTCATTACTTGAAAATTTTGCAGGCAAGAAATATAAGGAGGCACAAAACCTTCTTGAAAAAGAGGGTTTTTCTGTCAATCTGATCTTTGAAGAGAGTAAGAGTGATGAAGATACTGTGCTGCGTCAATCACCTTCGCCCGGATCTAAGCCGAGAAAAAATGCTGTTATCACTCTGTATGTAAGTGCGGGAATGTTGCAGAATGAAAATTTTGTTACCGTGCCGACGCTGGTTGGCAACACTTACGAAAAAGCTCTTTCACTTCTGACCGGGTGTGAGCTCACAACGGGAACAATAACCGGAGTAACAGAGCCTCACGATGATGACACTATTGTTTCTCAGGCAATTCCTGCAGGAAGTCTCGTCATAAAACAGTCGGGGGTAGGAATGACCGTTAAATGTCCTCATGCAGATATGTCGTCGGAAAATGATGAAGCAAAGCAGCATGAACAAAATGGAGAAAACAATAATGATAATGACGATAAAATGACCGGAGAGACCGATAATGGCTAATAAAACAGGAAAAATCATTAAAGGCATTGGTGGTTTTTACTACGTTGAAACACCTGACGGAATAGTTGAGTGCAAAGCACGTGGAAGATTCAGGAAGGAAGACATAAGTCCGATTGTTGGCGACAATGTTGAAATCAGTATAGATGATGACAACAAAGGATATTTATTAAGCATTTTAAAACGGGCAAACGCATTTGTAAGACCTCCTGTTGCAAATATAGGAAAGCTATTGATTGTCTCTTCAGTTTCTAACCCTGCACCTGATCCTCTGTTTATCGACAAGATGCTTGTGATTGCCAAAGCTTCTTCAGTTGAAGCAGCTATTTGTTTTACAAAGTCCGATTTGGATGCTGATGTGACAGAACTTGTAGAGACATATAACAGCGCCGGATATAAGGTTTTTGTAACAAGCACAAAAGACGAAACGGGTATAGACGAAATCAAACAATATATGAGCGGCAGTGTTTTGGCTGTATGCGGATTTTCGGGTGTTGGTAAATCGAGTCTGCTTAACAAACTGATAAACAAAGATGATCTGCTAGTAGGGGACATAAGCGCTAAACTCAACAGAGGAAAACACACCACCCGTCACGTTGAACTTATCAAAATATCTGATGACACATATCTTGCTGATACCCCGGGATTCAGTTCGTTAACGCTTTCTGACAGTGTCGATGCAGAAACACTTATAGATTATTTTCCTGAATTGGCTGTACACACTGTGAAATGCAAGTTCAATGATTGCACGCACACGTCGCCAAAGTATTGTGGGGTATATGAAGCGATGAAAAGTGGTGAAATTTCACAATCACGATACGATAACTATGTTTTTTTATACAACAGTCTAAAAGATAATAAGGAGTGGAAAAAATGATTATTCTGGCACCATCTATTCTTTCTGCCGATTTTGCTAATTTGGAAAAAGAAATCAAAACTGTAACCGATGCAGGCGCACAGTATGTTCACGTTGATGTTATGGATGGCCACTTCGTGCCTAATATTACAATGGGTCCATGTGTGGTTTCAAGTATAAGAAAAATAACTGACAGTATTCTGGATGTCCATCTGATGATTGAAAATCCCGAAAAATATGCCGAAGCTTTTATGAAAGCCGGTGCCGACATACTTACTGTTCACCACGAGGTTAATCCGGATTTGAATATTCTAAGCGAATTAGCAAAAAAATACAATTGCAAGCTTTGCGTTTCGATTAACCCTGAAACAGATGTGTCTGTACTCGAAAAATATCATCCTTATGTTCACATGTTTCTGGTTATGAGTGTGCATCCCGGATTTGGCGGGCAGTCTTTTATTGAAACCAGTCTTGATAAAATCAGATATCTCAGAGCAAAATATCCCGAAATTGACATAGAAGTTGATGGAGGAATATACCTTGACAATCTAGATGCTGTCGTTGAGGCGGGCGCAAATGTTATTGTTGCAGGCTCAGCAGTGTTCAATGCTTCTGACAGAGCAGATACTATAAGAAAGTTCCTTGGTGGTGACAAATAGTGAGAGGCGTTGTTATATCAAATGGTGCAGTATGTAACTATCACTATTATCAAAACCTCATTCACAGTGATGATTATATAATATGTGCAGACGGCGCAATTCGCCATTGCTTGAAGATGGGCGTTACTCCCGATCTTTGGATAGGGGATTTTGATTCGTGTGTTTTTGATTCGTACATAGAAAACTATCCATTTCTGAAGGATGTAGAGGTTATCAGGCTAAATCCTGAAAAGGATATGACCGACACTCATTCAGCCTGTGACATTGCCCTTGATTACGGATGTGATGAAATTCTCATTTTATCAGGACTTGGTTCGCGATTTGATCATACACTTTCCAATGTGCATCTTCTTGAATATCTCTTCAGAAGGGGTGTATCGACTTGCATTTCCGATGAGAATAATACAATCAGAATTTTTAACGATACAATCACCATCAATCGCAGTAAAAAATATCTGTCATTAATTCCACTTGATGAAAATGTGAAAGTTATAAAGACAACCGGCCTTAAATATATGTTAGAAAACAAAATAATGAAGCGCTGTGATTCGCTTGGCATCAGCAACGAGATTACTTCTGATATTGCTACAATTACGATTGAAGACGGAATAATGCTCGCTGTTGAAAGTGATGACTGATAATATATTAAATTGAAATTATACTGAGGAGAAAATTATGAGTGTAAATTATCGTAGTGGCAGGCAGTCAAATACCTCTCGTAGCAATTTGCGTTC
This sequence comes from Clostridia bacterium, assembly GCA_045586905.1. Lineage (GTDB taxonomy): Bacteria > Bacillota > Clostridia > UMGS1810 > UMGS1810 > RGIG1828. Next base: position 8,728 of record JAZNBF010000011.1, on the reverse strand, counting down.
AGAGATATATAACGACGAGTCACCGGCAAATACATCACTTGATGTTGCAGATAAAGACTTGTTAGCAAAATATAACGCAACAATCAACGCAGACAGAAATCGACAAACGAAAAATAACGGAAAATCCAGACAGAAAAAACGAAAATCAAGAATTAAAGGGTTTTTAATCAAACTTTTTGTTTTGCTCATTACCGTCTTGATTGCAATAGTTTTTATTGGTTGGCTTGTATCGCTTACTTTACCGGTTAAAACATCATTTTTGATTATGGCTACCGATCAGGATGGCACCCGAACAGATACTCTCATGTATGGTGTTTTTGATAAGAATACAAAAGACATATCGCTTTTATCCATTCCCCGAGATACATATGTAACCGTTTATGATGATGTATATAAAAAAATGAGAGAGGATTTTCCTCAGCCCGGTTCAAAGTCGATGAAGATCAATGCTGTACACCACTATGGCGGTGAAAATTATGGCACAGAATTGATTTTAGGTGAGGTTGAAAAGATTACCGGTAGTAAAATTGATTTTTATGTTAAAGTTAATTTTTCAACGTTCCGATATATTATAGATGCCGTGGGAGGAATAGATTTTTATGTTCCGCAGAACATGGAATATCACGATCCTCTGCAAAACCTGCATATAAGCCTTAAAGAAGGCCAACAGCATTTAAACGGTGATCAGGCTGAACAGGTATTGCGTTTCAGAAGCGGCTACGCCAATGCTGACCTTGGCAGAGTTGACGTTCAACAACAGTTTATGAAAGCTTTTATTACTCAGGTGTTCTCAAAAGGAGCTGTGCTTTCGAAACCTTTATCTTTTGTAAAACTGGTTACAAGCGACAAATATCTTGACACTAATGCCGGTCTTATAGATGCAATTTCGTATCTTTTTGTCTTAAACGGGTTCAATACCGACTCTATACAAAGTGACACTCTTCCGGGTAGAGCAACCTATATTTCAGGTCAGTCGGTATACGTATACAATAAGGAAAAATCGGAAAGCATTTTATCGGAAATGATGAATTAAATCATTGAACAGAAAGAATTTTTTGCCTCATACTTATCGAATATAATGAAAAAGGACTGCAAATGCAGTCCTTTTTTGATCTGTTTATTTATTCTTTGATTGATTGCTCAGATTCCTGATTTTCACTTTCGAGCGAGAGTAGGGGAGCAAGCTCACCGCCGGAGAAAACTACTTCAAATTCTTCGCCGGAGAGTTTTTCTCTTTCCATAAGAGCATTGGCTACCAATGTTAATTTGTCTAAATTATCTTCTATGAGTTTGAGACATCTTGCATATTGATTGTCAATTATAGAAGATACTTCATTATCGATTTTTGCAGCGACATCTTCGCTGATAGAACGCGATTGAACAAAATCTCTTCCGATAAACACTTCGTCGTGTTCGCTACCATAGCAAACAGGTCCAATTGAATCACTCATGCCAAATTTAGAAACCATCTGTCGTGCGGCATTTGTTGCTCTTTCGATATCGTTTGAAGCGCCGGTGCTGATGTCATCAAGAACAATCTTTTCGGCTGCTCTGCCGCCCAAAAGGACACATATTGAATCTAAAAGCTCATTCTTTGTATGATAGCTTTTATCTTCCGAAGGAAGATTCATGGTATATCCACCGGCTCTGCCTCTTGGAATGATAGAAATCTGATGTACGGGATCCTGAGTTGGAAGAACGCGCGACACAAGAGCATGACCTGCTTCGTGGAAGGCAGTAAGTTTTTTCTCTTTATCACTCATTACTCTTGTTTTCTTTTCGGTGCCAACAACAACCTTTATCATAGCATTTTCGATTTCTTCCATACCAATTGTTCTGAGGTTGTATCTGGCAGCGAGAAGAGCAGCTTCATTTAAAAGATTTGCAAGATCGGCTCCTGTAAATCCGGCAGTGGTTTTTGCCACAACAGCAAGATCTACGCTTGGATCAAGCTTTTTGTCTCTCGCATGAACCTTAAGTATGGCTTCGCGGCCTGTCATGTCGGGATAATCCACAACAACCTGTCTGTCAAAACGACCAGGTCTCAAAAGAGCAGTATCTAATATGTCACATCTGTTTGTCGCTGCAATAACAATTACGCCTTGATTCACACCAAAACCATCCATCTCAACAAGGAGCTGAATCAATGTTTGTTCACGCTCGTCGTGTCCACCACCGAGGCCTGCGCCTCTCTGACGACCAACTGCATCGATTTCGTCAATAAAAACAATGCTTGGAGCAGTCTTTTTTGCCTGATCGAAAAGATCTCTTACTCGTGCTGCACCAACACCAACAAACATTTCAACAAAGTCGGAACCACTTATGGAATAAAAAGGCACTTTTGCCTCACCGGCAACAGCTTTTGCAAGAAGGGTTTTACCTGTTCCCGGAGGTCCAACCAAAAGAACACCACGTGGTATTTTTGCACCGAGATCTCTGAATTTTTGGGGGTTTTTTAAAAACTCTACAATTTCTTCAAGTTCGGCTTTCTCGGCATCGGCTCCGGCAACATCGTTGAATGTGACCATGTTTTTATCGGGCACATGCATTTTTGCTCTGCTTTTGCCAAAATTCATTGTGCCTCTTCCGCCACCGCCTGAACCCTTGAACATCATTATCCAAAAACCAATCATTATTACAAGTAAAATAATAGTAGGCAACATCGAGAGCCACCACGGGTAAGATGAGGGCTGGGGAGTGATTACGGTTAGTGTGCCGCTATTAACCTGGTTTTTAATGTATTCACCTGCGTGTTCGTATAGCATGCTTAGCGATGGCACATAGCAGGTTTTAATGATATGACCGCCATATTGATCTTTTTCTTTTGTTTCTATTTTAACAATATTTTCTTCGTATTGGAGTGTGAGAACATTCTCTGATTTTATTTCATTTATAAGTTCGGAAAAATCTATTGCTTCTGCGCCTGTACCCGAGCCAAGCAAAGTGTATCCAATGAAAAGTGCAATAATCAGAACAATCCAGAACCCGAAGTTTTTAAAAAATTTATTCAAAGCTATACCTCCTGAAAGTTATGAGTAAATGTGTTCACTGAGCACGCCGACGTAAGGAAGATTTCGGTATTTTTGTGCATAGTCAAGACCATAGCCAACTATGAAATAGTCTTCTTTAAGTACAAAGCCAACATAATCCGCACAAACCTCGTGTTCGCGTCTGGCAGGTTTGTCGATAAAAGTGGCTATTTTGAGTGAAGACGGTTTTTTGTCTTTCAAGTATGTAACAAGCTGAGACAATGTGTATCCACTGTCAACTATATCTTCTACAATAATCACATGCTTATTTTCGATATCAAGTGACAAGTCTTTTTTCAGAACGAAATTCGCGCTGGTTGAAGTTCCGTCACCATATGTTGAAACCTGGATAAAATCTACTGAACATTTAACATCAATATTTTTCAGCAAATCTGATGTGAACATAAAAGAACCGTTCAATATTGAAACAAATATAATTTCTTCTCCTTCATACTCACCTGAAATCTGTTTGCCTAGCTCTGTAATTCTTTTGTTGATTTCTTCTTCAGAAATCAATACTTTTTCGCACACATCCAAAGACGCCATCTTTTTAATTCTCCTTTATCATTTGTATCTTTAAAACTTTTGTTGTATTCTCGCTGATTTTATAATGTTCACCTATGCGATAGGGGATAACAGCCACAATTTCTTTTTCGTCACATAAAATAGGTATTTCTTCTCTTTTGTAGAATGGAATTTTAAGTTCAGATATAAACTGCTTGATTTTTTTATAACCTGACATGCCATACGGGATAAACCTGTCACCGTTTCTCCTGGAGCGAATGGTCAAATCTCCATGTATTTTACCAAAATCAACATAAAGTGCATCCGGATCTTTAAAAGATATGTTTTCTGAAAAACACAGTTCTATTACTTTGTCGCCGAATTTAATTTTTTTGCCGGGCACTGCCTCCAGTTCAATATATTCTGAAGACGATGTGCCTTTGGAAAAAATAATCTGATTGAATGATACAGAAATAAAAATACCATCGGGCATATTGTAGGTTTTACCGGAAAGAAGATTGCCAAGTAAGATTTCAACATGTTTTTTTTCGATGTTATTTGTGTTTCCTTTTAGCCTTTGAAATGCATCAAATAAAATTCTTTTTTTTATGGCAACATGTTGAGAATCAAATATTTCTTTGTCAATAATAACCTTATCGTCTTCCTGTGTTATACAATCTGTTTTTACAGTCTGAGACAAAATGTATTCATCATCATCGCGCAAATTTTTGGAGTTTGAAAAAATTGTTTTTATAACAGATGGATTGATTTCTTTCATGGTTTCGAGAATGTTGTTTCGTACCTTGTTGCGTGTGTAATCATCTGTAAGATTCGTTTCGTCAATACGATAATCAATTCCGTTATCAGAAAGATAGGCTTCAATTTCTTCTCTTGTAATATTAAATATAGGGCGTATGATGTTTGCGTTGACGGGTTTTATGCCACAAAGACCATTTAAAGATGAGCCGCGTATCATGTTAATAATTACAGTTTCAACACTGTCATTCATATTGTGGGCAACAGCAATTTTGTTATACCCATATTTCTTGCATAACTCATTAAAATATTCATATCTTTTAATCCTGCCTGCATTTTCTTCGGAAGTCTTTAACTCAGATGAAATTTTTGGTATGTTAAAATGAGTCATATGAAAGGGTACGTAAAAGCTATTGCACAATCTTTCGCAGAAAGCTCCGTCTTCGTTTGCGCTTTCTCCTCTGATGCCATGGTTGACATGAGCTGCGGAAAGCGTATAGTCAAAAACTTCTCTGAGTTTTAAAAGCGCCATAAAAAGCATGACGGAATCTGCGCCGCCTGATAAGCCTACAACAACCTTATCGCCCTTACTTACCATAGAATATTCAATTATATTGTCACGAATTTTGTCAATAATTGAATTCAAAAAAAATTACAACTCCTTAACATTTTTTTCCAGATCCATAAATCGTGTAAACTCACTACGCCAGCCAAGCTTGACAGTACCTGTGGCACCGTGTCGGAACTTGGCGATTATGCACTCTGCAACATTTGCTTCGGCTGATTCTTTGTTATAGTAGTCATCACGATACAGAAACATTACCATGTCGGCATCCTGCTCAATAGCACCCGAATCTCTCAGGTCGCTGAGCATCGGTCTGTGGTCGGAACGTTGTTCGGAAGCACGACTCAGCTGAGAGAGACAAATTACAGGAACGTTGAGCTCCTTTGCCATGATTTTTAAAAGTCTGCTGTTTTCTGCTACTTCGTTTTGTCTGCTTTCTTTGTTAAGGCCCTGAATAAGCTGAAGATAGTCGATGACAACAAGGCCAAGCTCACCTCTGAGCTTAAGCTTTCTGCACTTTGATTTTATCTCAGTTACAGTAATTCCTGCTGTGTCGTCAATGTAAATAGGGGCATTTAAGAGGTGGTTGTATGTTGATGCAAGCTTGCTGATATCTTCCTGATCAACATCTGCAACACGCATCTTTTCATTGGAAATTAGTGCCTCAGAACACAGTATTCTGTTTGTGAGCTGCTCTTTGCTCATTTCAAGACTGAACACTGCAACAGGAACTTTTTTATGAAGTGCAGCATGTGTTGCAATATTTAGAACAAAACTTGTTTTTCCCATAGCAGGTCTTGCAGCAATCAGAATCAGATCTGATGGTTGAAAACCTGTGGTGTGATAGTCTAAAAGTTTGAATCCGCTTGGAACACCAGTTACTTTTTCTTTATTCTGCGCATTGGATTCGATGGCAGCGAGAGTATCGGGCAAAACTTCTCTGATATGTACAAGATCGCCACTGGTTTTGTTCTGAACAATATCATAAATCTTCTGTTCTGCCGAACTGATGATGGAAGATACTTCGTCTCTTTGTTCGTAACTGATAGAGACAATATCATTGCCGGCATTTATAAGTTTTCTCAAAACAGCTTTATCTTTTACAATTTTTACATGATATTTCAGGTTTGATGTGGTTGACACCATAAGTCTGATTTTTGTAAGATATTCAATTCCACCAACAACATCAAAATTGAGCGCAAGCTGGCTTTTTAAAGTTACAAAATCGATAGGCTCGGCTTTGTTGACGATTTCAAGCATTGCACTGTATATAACACGATGTTGTTCGAGAAAAAAATCTTCAGTTCTTAATGCACTCATAACATCAGGCACGCAATCGTTGTTGAAAATCATGGCACCAAGTACATATTGCTCGGCCTCAAGATTACAAGGCATACTTCTTAATGTATCTGACGGCATCATATTTCTCCTTATTCACTTACAACGTTAACAGTAACAGTGGCAACAATACCAGGGTGGAGTTTTACATCAAGTTTATGGGTGCCAATTGTTTTAATACCATCGGGTAATACAATTTTCTTTTTGTCGATATCAATCTTTGTCTGAGCTTTTAGTTGTTCGGCAATTTCTTTGCTTGTTATAGAGCCAAAAAGCTTGCCGTTATCGCCGCTTTTTGCAACAAGCTTAACAGTTATTGCCGAAAGCTTTTCTTTCAGATCCTGAGCTTTTTCGAGCTCCTGTTGTTTTTTGAAATTCTCCGAATCTTTTTTGCCTTTATAGTCGTTAAGATTGGCACTGTTAGCTTCAATGGCATATCCTTTTGGTATGAGGAAATTTTTTGCGTATCCATCACTTATATTCTTTTCTTCGCCAACCTTACCCTGACCTTTTAAATCTTTTACAAATATAACCTTCATTTTATTTGCATCCTTTCAGAATTATTTATCTAAATACTCATCAATAGCATTTTTTAAAAGTTTCTCAACCTCGTCGAGTGTCTTGTCATCAAATTGCACACCGGCAATCGTCATGTGACCACCACCACCAAGTTTCTCGGTGATAACCTGTACATTGATTTCGCCGAATGAACGTGCACTGACAATAATTTTGCCATCCATATCACAAATAACAAAAGAAGAAGAAATATCTGTGATATTCAAAAGTTCATCGGCTGCCTGTGCTACAATAGTCTGCATATCATCATCGTTTTTGCTGCAGACAGCAATAGCAACTTTGTCTCGGTAGGTTGAAGCATTCTCGATAATTGCCCATTTTTTTACAAAAGTGTTCAAATCTATCTGGAAGAGTTTCTTCACTTCTATTGTATCAACACCTCGTCTTTTGAGGTATGATGCAGCATCGAAAGTTCTTACTCCGGTTTTGAAAGTAAAGTTCTTTGTGTCCATGAATATACCGGAATAAAGAATTATTGCCTCATTCTTTGTGAGCTTGGCTTCATCTATATATTGTAGTATCTCTGTAACAAGTTCACTTGTCGAGGAAGCATAGGGTTCATGATAGGTAATCAGGGCATCTTCGATAAAATCGGAGCTTTTCTGATGATGGTCAATGATAACAATGTTTTTGGTAACTTCTATAAGTGCAGGTTCTTCTACCATCGATTTTTTCTGAGTATCAACTACGAACAGCAGAGTGTCGGGCGTTATATATTCATTAGCATATGCTTTGCTGATTATAACGTTGTTATACTCACTGCCATACTTTGAAAGACATCTTTCAACGGTCTGATTGTATGTTTCCATGATGATTTTTGCATCTTTGCCTAAAGAGCGAATTATGGAATAAAGACCTACGGACGAGCCCAAAACATCAACATCGGCATAGCGATGTCCCATAATCATTATCTGGCTTGCCGATTGAATAATCTCTTTCATAGCCTGTGATACCACACGAGCTTTAACTCTTGTTCTTTTTTCAATTTCTCGGGTTTTACCACCGTAAAAATGATATTTGTCATTATCTTTAATAACAACCTGGTCACCACCACGACTCAATGCCATATCAAGAGCAGAGTAAGCAAAATTGTCATTTTGAACCAAAGTGTCACCATCTGTACCAACACCTATACTAAGGGTGGGAGCAACTGTGTTGCCCACAAGGATTGTTTTAAAGCTTTCTGTAAACGGGAAAGAGTCACGTATCATTTTTTCGAGATATGATTTGTGAATATATAGGAAAAATCTGTCTTTTTCATATTTTTTTAAAATACCATTGGAATCCTGCGCAAGTGAATTCAGCGCTTCCTCAATATATGCAGTAAGCTGAGGTTTGTCTGTGGCAGGAGTGCTTTGCATAACTTCGTCATAATTGTCTATTACTAATATACAACTAACAAAAGCTTCGTCATGATATTTCAATTTCAAACTTTCGTATTTGGTATAATCAAACCAATAGAGTACAATATAATAGTCGTCGGTATTTTTGGATGAATTGGAATGAATGAAATCTGTCATAACTCTGTATGAGTGGCCATCATAATGAATTTTATAGCTGATTTTTTTCGGTTCATCTTCGGTTACTTTGAATTTGTTGATGTCAAATTCGGTAATATAGTCTGATAATTGTATGTTATACAAAAAATCTTTTTTACAAAGCTTGGAAAAAGCTTTATTGTTCCATTCGATGTATCCATCGGTGCGCAGAATAACAACAGGAATCGAAAAATCCTGCAATGTTTTGAAATCAGCATTGACAAGTTTAAGATCAAGGCTGTCGATGTATTTAAAAACACGAGCTTTTTTATGATATTTTGACCATAAGAATACGGATAGCAGTATAGCAAACACTACCAGTTCTATCAATGCAGCTTTAATATCGTACAAAGACGTAGCAAAACAAAAAACCAAAATCATCCACAGATAATAAAAATTGCTTAGAGCAACAGTTTTTAAAA
>JAZNBF010000010.1:0-49807 GCA_045586905.1 Clostridia bacterium | reverse complement strand
TTGTATAATGAAAACCACGCGATAGTCGCGTGGTTCAATAGAGGTTAACCGATGAAAAAAATCCTCCATTTGTGTTAAAATAAAAATGACCTGCCAGTCAAAATAACAACACAAATGGAGGATTTTAAATGAATAATAACGACACAAATAGTTTAGCACACACGAAATGGAATTGCAAGTACCACATAGTTTTTGCCCCCAAGTATAGAAGAAAAGTTTTCTTTGAGGAAAAAAGATTGGAAATAAGGGAGATACTACGAAAATTATGTCAATGGAAAGGTGTAGAAATTATAGAGGGAGAAGTGTGCCCAGACCACATACATATGTTGGTTAGTATCCCACCCAAAATGAGCATTTCGGGGTTTATGGGATATTTAAAAGGAAAGAGTGCGTTGTTAATATTTCAAAAGTGGGGAAATATGAAATTTGCATACCGAAATCGCGAATTTTGGTGTAAGGGATATTATGTTGATACCGTGGGCAAAAATAGTAAAGCTATAAAAGAATACATATCCGAGCAATTAAAGAAAGATAAAGAGAGTGACCAATTAAGTTTTTTTGATCCACGGGACCCATTTATGGGTAATAAGTAGCAGTTGCATGGCTGGCAGGCCAATATAGAGCGCACTTGTGCGCAGCCAGTAAAGGGTAGGGCTATGCCCGAAAATGAAATACCACCCGCTATGCGGGTGGATATTTATTTGTTTTTTACAAACGGTGTAAAAACCCTGATTTTCCAAGAAAAAGATGCTTTATTTTTTCACTCTCGCGCGTTCAAAAACTTGACACGTCAAATTTGCTGTTGTATAATAAAAGCGTATATTAATGCTTGGGGGTTGTTGATGTATCATTGGCGACCTTTATTTTTTTACAAAGAGAGGATAACCATGTCACACATAATAAATGCCCTTTCTCATTTCTGGCACTACAATAAATGGAAAATGTTTTTTTCAGTATTTGCCATAGTTCTCATAGCAATAGCTTTCTCCCAGTGCTCTTCAGGAGTCACAACGGATATTGGCATACTATATGTAAGCCCTCACAAAAGTGTCGATTCCACAGACTTTGTGGCAAACATAAAAAAAGACATACCTTTCCCTGGTGCAAATAGCGAGCCAAATATCATTTTCACCTCAGTGTGCCTTCCATCCGACCCTTCGGAGCCTGCAGAGAGCGGCGCACTTGATAAAATGCATGTGGAATTTGTAACAGGCGACAGCACATTTTTTATTGTTGATGAAGAAACCATATATTCCTACAAAAATGATGGATATTTTCACGATATCACAAGCTATGCCGACAAATTTTCCGTTCCCGAAGATGCAAGATACTATGACGATGACGGAAAGACCATTGCAATTTCTGTCGATGGCAATTCATATATTGAGTCCGGCTCATTGGAAACCGATTCACTTTATATTGCAGTAAGAGCACATCCCCAAAAGGATGACAAAGATTATGTAAATACATTTAATCTTTTAGAACATATATTAAAAAACCAATAATAAGGAGACTAATTAAATGAGCACAAAAATTAAAACCACAGCACCAAAAAAGAAACACAACCCCGAACCAAACCGCAAGGCAATGATCATCATTTTTTCCCTCATTGCAGCACTCATTGTTTTGATAATTGCAGGCTTTGTTATCGATGCCGCACAGAGAGGTAAGTTCGACACAACTGCTCTTTCAAGTGCAGAGTCCACCTCGTCAGACGACACAACTCAGACACAAACCCCATCTGTTGACGAATCTCTCCTCATCGAAGTTACCGATACCGAGCGCAAAAATGTAAAGGTAAAGATGTCCGACGGTCAGGAGTTTACCATATGTGTATATCCCGACGTTGCTCCACAGACTGCTCAGAACTTTTTGAACCTTGTACGCGAAGGCTTCTATGACGGTCTCACTTTCCACCGTATCATCGAAGACTTCATGGCTCAGGGTGGTGACCCCGAAGGCACTGGCATGGGCGGTTCTGATAAAAACATCTATGGTGAATTTGCTGCAAATGGTTTTAACAACACTCTCCTTCACGACAGAGGTGTTGTGTCTATGGCAAGAGCTCAGGACTATAACTCTGCTTCATCACAGTTCTTTATCTGCTACTCCGACGAATATGCACTGTCACTCGACGGTCAGTATGCGGCATTCGGCGAGGTTACCGAAGGTATGGAGGTTGTAGACAGCTTCCTTTCTGCCGGCACCGATGAAACCGACAGACCTTTAAAAGAAGTTAAGATTGAATCTATGACAGTGGAAGAATAATATGAAGCACACAAGTTTGTGTTATATAGAAAATAACGGTTCCTATCTCATGCTCTGTCGCAACAAAAAGTCAAATGACGAAAACGAAGGCAAATGGATAGGCATCGGAGGTAAGTTCAACGAGGGCGAAACTCCCGAGGAGTGCATGAGACGCGAGGTTTTTGAAGAAACCGGACTTGAGCTTACCTCGTGGAAATATAGGGGAATTGTCACATTTTCCTCCGATATATATGAAACAGAAAAAATGCATCTCTTCACAGCCACCTCTGCCTCATCACATATATCAGATTGCGACGAAGGAACTCTTATGTGGGTTCCGAAAGAAAATCTTTCATCTCTCAACATGTGGGAGGGTGACAAGGTGTTTTTAGAACTTATTGCAAATGAAGACGAACCCTTTTTCTGTCTCGAATTAACCTATGAAAAAGACACTCTTATTAAGCACACGAGAGTCAAACCCCCGCATGGTTTTAAAATGACAAATTCGTCTGATACTGCATAAAATCTCTTGAAAATACGACAGCCTTGCGAGGACGACAAATGAAAAGTGTGCAAATTTTAAAGATTTAAGGCATACGGGGTTCGATTCCCGTGTGCTTAAGCGGAAAGGAAATAAACCGTGGGTATTTTTGAAGGTGTATTACTCTGCTCCGATATAGACGGTACTTTGGTATATAACAACGAAGTGCCAAAGGCAAATGCCGAAGCAATTGAATATTTCAAATCCGAAGGTGGTCTCTTCACTCTATCAACGGGCAGACAACCCTCGTATTTTACCGAAAAATTCTCCATTGAGCCAAACACCTACATCATCTCGGTAAATGGCACAGTCATCAGCGACCTCAGCGGCAAAGAGGTAATCTATGACAAAAAGCTCTCTCTGGATTTTGCCCTTGATGTCTGCGATTTTGTCATTCCCCGCTACGATCTTGAAACCTTCTGGGCAGCAGACCTCAGCTATGATGTGCTGGAGTTTGGAAAGCTTCCCGTCACCGATACCAACAAAATGATGTTTGTACCCAAAAGGGAAGAAGATGCCCTCAGGCTCATGGACGAACTCAGAGAAAAATATAAAGGTCTTGTCGATATTTCACGCAGCTGGCCCACAGGTGTTGAGGTCATATGTGAGGGCAGTGGTAAGGGATATTGTGTAAAGAAACTGAAAGAACTCACACACTCCCGCCTCCTCGTGTGCGCAGGCGACTATGACAACGACATCACAATGCTCAGAGCTGCCGACATTGGCTATGCCATAAAAAGTGGTGTCAAAGCAGCACACGATGCAGCCGATCGCATAACAAAGTCGAGTGCACAAATGGGTGCAATTGCGGAAATAATAAAAGAGCTCGAAATCGAAATTTTAAATAATCAGGAATAAGATATATGAATGCAAAAACCGTAAAAATTTTAGAGTTTGATAAGATAGCGGCAGAGCTTGCAAGCTGTGCGGTTATGGACATAACAAAAAAACGGGCACAGAATCCTAAGATTGAAGACAATGTGAAAAAGGTAAATCTTCTTCAGGCAGAAACTGCCGAAGCAATACTGCTTGTAACTAAAAAAGGCTCTGCCCCCATAAAGTGCACCGGCGATGTGCGCCCCTCACTCAAACGGGCCCACATGGGAGGCACTCTTTCCATGGCTGAAATTCTTGCTGTCGGCAAGGTTCTTGAAACGAGCGAGCTTTTGAAAAAATATCCCGATGACATTGTCTGCGACACACTGGGCGAGCATTTTGAAGCTCTCTACACCGATAAGCCACTCCGGCTTAAAATTGCCGATTGCATCATTGACGATCAGACACTCTCCGACAGTGCAAGCCCGGCTCTTTATGATATAAGAAGACACATTGTCCTCTCTTCCAATAAAATCAGAGACATTCTGCATAAAATTATCTCGTCTCCCACATACCAGAAATGTCTTCAGGAGCAAATCATCACCATGCGTGACGACCGTTATGTTGTACCGGTCAAGGCAGAATACAGGGGCGAGATAAAAGGCATACTTCACGACACATCATCATCGGGTGCAACCCTTTTCATAGAGCCGATGAGTGTTGTGGAAGAAAACAACAAAATCCGTGAACTGAGAGCTCAGGAAAAGGACGAAATAGAAAAAATCCTTATGGCTCTTACCGAAGAAATAGCTTCTCAATCAAAACTCATAGAGATGACAGCTCTCACCATATCTGAGCTTGACTATTGCTTCGCAAGGGCAAAATATGCACTCAAAACCGATTCTTTCCGTCCTGTGCTCAATGACGATGGCATCATAGCACTAAACCGTGCACGCCATCCTCTTTTAGATGCGAAAACAGTCGTGCCGACCGATATTTTCCTTGGCAAAGATTTTGACACTTTAGTTGTCACAGGTCCAAACACCGGCGGCAAAACTGTTGTGCTCAAAACCATAGGTCTTCTCACTCTCATGGCTCAGGCAGGACTTCACATTCCTGCATCGGAGGGCTCCGAGGTAGCTGTTTTCAAAAAGATTTTTGCCGACATCGGTGACGAACAAAGCATAGAGCAAAACCTGTCAACATTTTCATCTCACATGGTAAACATTGTCGGAATTTTAAAAGAGGTCGACGAAAAATCCCTCTGTCTTTTCGATGAGCTCGGCGCAGGTACCGATCCCATAGAGGGTGCATCGCTTGCAGTGAGCATACTTGAGCGTGTGAGACTTCTTGGCGCAAAAACTGCCGCCACCACTCATTATAGCGAACTCAAAACCTATGCCATGACAGGCAAGCGAATAGAAAATGCATCGTGTGAATTCGATGTCAATACTCTTCGCCCCACATACAGACTTCTGATAGGAATTCCGGGCAAAAGTAATGCCTTTGCCATTTCCAAAAGGCTCGGCATAGATGATGAAATAATAGAAAATGCCAAAAAGCACATTGATGCTGAAAATATAAAGTTTGAAGATATATTATCCGACCTCGAGGCAAATCGCCAGAAGGCAAGGCAGGAGCGCGAAAAAGCCACTGCCTACAAGAAAGAAACCGAAAAGCTCAAATCCGACACCGAAGCAAAAAACCGTCAGCTTTCCGAAAGAAGCGACAAAATCATTGAGCGTGCCAACCGTGAGGCCAAAGAGATACTTGAGAAGGCAAAAGAGGAAGCCGATGAGATACTGAAAGAAATCCGTGCGATAAAGCTTGAAAGCGATAAGGCAAAGATGCTTCGTGACATGGAGGCTGCAAGAGGAAGGCTCACCGAAAAGGTAAGTGCCCATGCCTCTAAGCTTTCCAAATCGGTGTTTGAAACCAGCGAAAGCTTCAAATCACCAAAAACACTCCGCCTTGGCGAAGATGTTGAAATTGTGTCGATGCATCAGGAGGGAACAGTGCTCACTCTTCCCGATGCCAAAGGCAATTTTCAGGCAAGAGTGGGTGTTATGAAGCTCACGGTCAACATCAAAGATGTGCGCATCAAAAAAGATGAAACCAAAACTAAAAAGCAAAAGGCGGCACTCTCACACTCCGAAACCTTTTCCAAAACAATGTCCCTCTCTTCCGAGGTTGATGTGAGAGGCGAAACGGTAGATACTGCCATTGCAATCATCGACAAATTCCTCGATGATGCACTTCTTTCGTCACTTTCTCAGGTGCGCATAATTCACGGTAAGGGCACAGGTCAGCTGAGAACGGGCATTCATTCCTACCTCAGACGCCTTTCCTATGTAAAGAGTTACCGTCTCGGCACATTTGGCGAGGGCGACAGTGGGGTAACCGTTGTAGAATTTAAATAGTTTACAAAAAGGAGGTAAATTTATGGCAATGACAATGACACAAAAAATTCTGGCACATCATGCAGGTCTTGATGAGGTTCAAAAAGGACAGCTCATCAGCGTAGATCTCGACATGGTGCTTGGCAATGACATAACATCTCCTGTGGCAATAAATGAATTTGAAAAATTCGGATTCGAAAGCATTTTCGATAAATCGAAAATCTCTCTTGTTATGGACCATTTTGTCCCAAACAAAGACATCAAAGCGGCAGAACAAACCAAGCAGTGCCGATTGTTTGCAAAAAAAATGTGCATAGAGAATTATTTTGATGTGGGCGACATGGGCATAGAACACGCCCTTCTTCCCGAGAAAGGCCTTGTAGCACCTGGCGATGCTGTCATCGGTGCCGATTCCCACACCTGCACCTACGGTGCCCTCGGCGCATTTTCCACAGGCGTCGGCTCCACCGATATGGCAGCCGGCATGGCAACAGGCAAGTGTTGGTTTAAAGTGCCATCGGCAATAAGGTTCAACCTCATCGGCAAGCTCCCCCTGCACACATCGGGCAAAGATGTAATTCTTCATATAATCGGCAAAATAGGTGTCGACGGAGCACTTTACAAATCGATGGAATTTGGTGGTGAAGGACTTTCATCTCTTTCCATAGACGATAGGTTCACCATTGCAAATATGGCAATAGAGGCAGGTGCCAAAAATGGGATTTTTGAAGTGGACGACATCACTCTTGCTTATTGCAAAGACAGAGTAAAAAAAGATTTCAAGGTGTTTGCACCAGATGAAGATGCAGAATATGACGAGGTTATAGAGATAGACCTCTCCAAAATCGAACCCACAGTTGCATGTCCGCATCTCCCCGAAAACACAAAACCTGCATCGGAGCTTTCCGATGTGAAAATAGACCAGTGCATCATCGGCTCATGCACAAATGGCAGACTTTCCGATATGAAAATCGCCGCCGAAATACTTTATGGCAATCACATTGCCGATGGTGTGAGATGCATAATCATTCCAGCCACACAGTCCATATATCTCGATTGCATACGCCTTGGCTATGCCGAAATTTTTATTAAAGCAGGTTGCGTTATTTCTACCCCGACCTGTGGTCCCTGCCTTGGCGGCTACATGGGCATACTTGCAGAGGATGAGGCGTGTATTGCCACCACAAACCGCAATTTTGTAGGCAGAATGGGGCACAAGAGCTCCAAGGTCTATCTTTCTTCGCCCGCTGTTGCGGCAGCATCAGCCATAAAGGGCTACATCATAAATCCGTCCGATTTGGAGGTGCCGGTATGATAGCACACGGAAAAGTACATAAATATGGAGACAACATCGATACCGATGTTATAATTCCCGCCCGTTTTCTTAACACTTCAAGTCATTCAGAACTTGCATCACATTGCATGGAAGATCTCGACAAAGACTTCATATCTAAGGTAACAAAAGGCGACATAATAGTTGCAGGTGCAAATTTTGGCTGTGGCTCATCACGAGAGCACGCGCCCATTGCCATAAGGGAATCGGGCATATCGGTAGTTATTGCGAAAACCTTTGCCCGCATATTCTATCGCAATGCCATAAACATCGGCCTTGCCATTTTAGAGTGTGACGAGGCGAGTGAGGCAATATGTGACGGAGATGATGTAGAGGTCGATTTTGACACAGGCATCATTACAAACCACACGAAAAGTGAAGAGTATAAAGCGCAGGCCTTCCCTCCATTTATTCAGAACATAATTGAAAAGGGCGGACTTTTAGCTTCAATAAACGGGAAGTGATATAAATGAACAGAAAAGTAGCAGTCCTGCCAGGTGATGGCATCGGCCCTGAAATAGTTGCTCAGGCAATCAGGGTGCTCGACAGGATAGGTGAAAAATATAGTCATAAGTTCGAATATGCATATGTTGACATCGGAGGTGTGAGCATCGACAAATATGGTGTGCCCATCACCGATGAGTCTCTCTTGGTGTGCAAGAGTGCCGACAGTGTATTGCTCGGCGCTGTTGGAGGACCGAAGTGGGACAATGTGGATGCCAATCTTCGCCCCGAAAAAGCTCTTCTGAGAGTCAGAAAAGAGCTCGGTCTTTTTGCAAACCTTCGCCCGACAAAGCTTTTTGCCATGCTTTCAACCTCTTCCCCTCTCAAAGAGGAAGTCGTATCTGAAGGCATCGACCTGCTCATTGTAAGAGAACTCACAGGTGGCATATATTTCGGCAATCACACCACCGGAGAAAAAAACGGAGAAGTCTATGCCGAAGATATAATGGGATATGCCGAGTCCGAAATTGAACGCATCGGCAGAATTGCTTTTGAAGCTGCTATGGGACGCAAAAAAAGACTTGCCTCGGTAGACAAGGCAAACGTACTCGACACATCAAGACTGTGGCGAAAGGTTATGCATCGTCTGAGCGAAGAATATCCTGAGGTAGACTATGGTGATGTGCTCGTTGACAATGCGGCAATGCAGCTCATTAAAAACCCTGCATGTTTCGATGTTGTTGTCACCGAAAACATGTTTGGCGACATACTTTCCGATGAAGCTTCCATGCTCACCGGTTCAATAGGCATGATGCCGTCTGCATCACTTTCGTCCGATGGCAGAGGCATGTATGAGCCAATTCACGGTTCTGCTCCCGATATAGCAGGCAAAAATGAAGCAAACCCCATAGGCACCATTCTCTCTGTGGCAATGATGCTTCGTTATTCATTCAAAATGGAAGATGAAGCAAAAGCAATAGAAAAAGCTGTGGAAAAGGTACTCACAGACGGATATCGCACAAACGATATATTCAAAGACGGGTGCAAAAGAGTCTCCTGCAGTCAGATGGGTGAGATGATTTCAGGGAATATTTGACTTTTATAAAATGAAACAAACATATTGCAATTTACAAAAAAATTTGATATAATATAACTTGTTTGTTTTCAGACTAAAAGAAAAATGGAGTGATTTAGTTGAAAGAAGAAATTAATCTTATTAAAATCTTTGAGATAGTTCTCAAACTCTGGTGGGTAATTCTTATTTTTGCCCTCATTGGTGTACTTGTTGCTTTTTCAATCAGTTCCTTTTTTATTACTCCCTTGTACACTTCCAACGCAAAAGTTTATGTTTCAGGTTCACAAAAAGCAGAATCTGCCGGCGTAAACATCAACGATATCAATGTAAGCCAGCGTCTTGTAGGTACATACATTGAGATTCTCACCGGCAATGCATTCTTAGACGATATAGCCACAGCATACAATGCCCAGAAAGACGACAGTGAGGCAGCACTCTCCGCAGGCTACATCAAAGGCAATCTTGAAATGAGCTCTGCCAATGAAACAGAAATTCTCCAGATCAAATACAAAGACACAAGTCCGGAAAAAGCCAAAGAGATTCTTGAGCTCCTTTTAGACAGAGCTCCGGGAGAAATAACCCGTGTAATAAGCGGTTGTCAGATCAGCGTTGTAGACTATGCCGATCTCCCCATTGCCACTTCATATCCCAATGTTGAACAAAACACATTTATCGGCTTCTTCCTCGGAATAGTATGTGGTATTGCAGTAGTTTTCTTCAGAGAGCTTTTCGACACAAGAATAAAAGACGAAGAAGACCTCAAAAACAAATATAGTGTTGCAGTACTTGGTCAGATACCAAATCTTGATGTAGAATAAGGAGGTAACCTGAAATGAATATTAATTTAAAATCTAAAAATAAAAAGGCTACCAATCCCGTTCAGAAAGATATCAGCACAGCCAGTGTAGACAATCAGAAAATTGGCGGTCAGAAAAGAATCATCACAGAAAACACTCCTTTTGACATAATAGAAGCCTATAAAGCAACCCGTACAAACATCATGTTTTCGCTCAACAGCGAAAAGGGCTGCAAAAAGGTTGTTATATCATCTGCCACAGCAGGTGAAGGTAAAACCACCACATGTATCAACCTTGCCAAGACCTTTGCCGAGGTGGGTGCCAAGGTTCTCATTCTCGATGCCGACCTCAGAGCTCCCCGTATTCATCAGTATATTGATTGTTCCAATGAGAAAGGTCTCTCCAATATCCTGGCAGGCTTTGAACAGCTTGATGACTGCATAGTTCACACCTCAAAAGACAATCTGCACTGCTTGCCTTCAGGCGCAATTCCGCCCAACCCCGTAGAGCTCCTTTCTTCCGATGAGATGAAGGCACTTTTCGAAGAGCTTGATAAGCGCTATGACTACATATTCATCGACACTCCCCCTCTCAATATTGTTACCGAGGGCCTTATTCTTACTCAGATATCAAACGGTATCATCATTGTTACCCGTCAGAAATACACCATGTATAAGATGCTCGATCGCGCCATTAACTCCCTCAAATTTGCCAATGCAAAAATTCTCGGCTTCATACTTAACGATGCCGACAACGATAAACTCATGTATGGTATCTATAAGAGCGGCAAAAAGCGCAATCGTTATTCCAGATATCACTATTATGCATATGGTCAGAAATATACCAAAGCAAGAGAAGAAGCCCAGAAACAGGCTCAAGAATAACATGCAAATGAGGTATACATATGTGGAATGACGATTTTCCTCTCATAGATTTCCATTCACATATTGTTCCAAACACCGACGACGGTGCTTCCGATGTTGACACATCTGTGGCAATGCTATCCATGCTCTATGAGCAGGGCATAGACAAGGTGGTTGCAACTTCTCATTATTTTTCCGAAGACGAGAACATATCTTCTTTCCTTGCCCGTCGCGATAAAGGCTTGGAGCTTTTAATGCAAAGCATACAGAGTCAGAATCTCACTCTGCCCTCTGTTATTCCTGCCGCCGAGGTGCGCATATATTCAGGCATGAGCAAAGACGAGAATCTTCACAGGCTGTGCATAGCCAACTCAAGAAAAATTCTTGTTGAAATGCCCTACACTGCATGGACAGACTGGATGTACAGTGAAATATATGCCCTCAAAGCAAAAGGCTATGTACCCATAATGGCCCATGTTGAGCGTTATGTAAGGCAGGTAGGCACAAAAGATATAGAAGAAAAGCTTTTGAGCCTTGGTGTTCTGGTTCAGGTCAATGCCGACTTTGTACATTCAAGAAAAGAGAAAAAATTTGTAAAGCGTCTCATCGAGACCGGAGCTCTCACTGTGCTCGGCTCCGATTGTCACAACACCGGTCATCGTGCACCGGCGTTTACTGATGCATTCAGGTTCATCACCAAAAAATATGGTGACGAATACCTGAAACACCTTATGTCCAATGCACACTCCATCATAAACGAATAATATAAACAAAAAATGCTTCATACAAATGTTGTATGAAGCATTTTTTTGTGGAGTGATTGTATGCTTAATTTAATATGGACGGGTATGCTTTTGTCGTCAATTGTCTATTCGCTTTTTGCGGGCACCACAGAGGAGGTTAGCCAAGCCATTTTCGAAAGCTGTGCCAATTGCATTTCTTTTATACTGAAAACGGGTGCAGTTATGATTATGTGGTCGGGATTTATGAGTGTTGCAAGCGAGAGCCGTCTGACCGACTGCATCTCCCGTATTTTGTCGCCCGTCATAAGATTTGTTTTTAAGGGTGTAAAAAGAGGAAGTGAAGAAGAAAAACTCATATCTTCAAATCTTTCTGCCAACATGCTCGGCCTTTCCAATGCGGCAACCCCGCTTGGAGTTGAGGCAATGAAAAAGCTTTCAGAAAAAAGCAGAAACTCTATTGCAACTAACAATATGTGCATGCTCGCAGTTGTAAACTGTGCCTCTCTTCAGCTTGTACCGTCAACACTCATAGCGCTTAGAAGTGCCGAGGGGAGCACATCTCCTGCCGACATAATCGTGCCAATATGGATAGCATCTCTCGTAACGGTGGTTTTTGCGGTACTCATCACCAAAATTTTTGAAAGGCGTGACCATCTTGGCTGATATCAGTGCTTTAATAATTCCTTTCATAATGGTGGGCATAGTGATTTTTGGACTTGGTAAAAAAGTCGATGTCTACTCTGCCTTTGCATCGGGGGTAAGGGGTGGGGTAGGTTCTGTGTGGTCAATTTTCCCTGCTCTTTTTGCACTTTTTCTGGCAGTAGGAGCATTCAGGGCATCAGGTCTTGCCGATTTTGTGGCAAAAGCTTTGTCACCTGTAACCGATTTTCTGCACTTCCCGTCAGAGCTTGTGCCCTTTGCTGTTTTAAGACCGGTATCGGGCAGTGGTTCTCTCGCTCTCGCCGCCGACATTTTTGCCTCATCCGGTCCCGACTCATTTGTCGGCAGGGCAGTGTCTGTGATGATGGGATCTTCTGAAACAACCTTCTATACCATAGCAGTATATTTTGGCGCAACACACACTAAAAATATCCGTCACACTCTTAAATGCGCCCTTATTGCCGATGTCTTGAGCATGGCAGTAAGCCTTATTGTTTGCTATTGGTATTATTAAAACTTCCCGTCACACTTTCCACTTCAGAAGAATTACTCCGCCAATCATAGCGGCAAGTCCCAGATATTTATTCCATGTAAATCCTATTTTTTCACTGCCCATCAGGCCAAAGGCATCAATAATGGCTGCACAAAAAAGCTGGGCGATAAGTATTGTGCTTATGGCCACAACGGGTGACAGATTCTTAACAGAAAGCATAACAGTGAGGGTTATCACAAGTCCGAATACCCCTCCAAGCAGATACCATTTGCTTACCTCTCCAAAGCCTTTCAGACTTAAGTTTTTCACAAACATCAGAGCTATAAGAGACAAAATGAAAGCTGTTCCCTGCACATATGCATTAGACACAAAAAGTCCGACCTTGTCCGATAGCCTCGTGTTCATAACTCCCTGTATGCTCATACTTGCTCCTGCAATTATTGCAAAAATATAACCCATGCCAAAACCCCCTTGTTTTGTATATATTATTTAACTCTCTTCCAAAAATATTCGCACAAAAAAGAACTTGTACTTGAAGATTGTTTGTAGTATAATATAATAGAATAAAAGTAACTTAAGAGGATATGCAGATGAACATAAAAATAGAAAGCAGTTCCAATCCGACTTTCAAGCATGTCAAGAAGCTTCAGTCGCGCTCCGGCCGCACAAAGCATGGTCAATATCTTGCCGAAGGTGTGAGAGCTGTAACCGATGCTGTCAGAAACGGGGCAGATATTGAATATATTGTTTTATGTGAAGGAGCAACTCTGTCATGCTCTTCTCCCGATGTAAAGGTCTGCGAGCTGAGCAAGGCGCTTTTCGATGAGCTTAAGCTCACAGTCAACTCGCAGGGAGTGCTTGCAGTTATAAACTATGCTCTTGACGACGCCAAAGATATCAACACAGACAACATGCACACAATAGTATATCTCGACTCTGTTACCGATCCCGGCAACATGGGCACGATAATACGTTCGTGCGATGCACTCGGAGCAGACGCCATAATCCTTTCAAAAGGCTGTGTAGACATATTCAATCCAAAGGTTGTCCGCTCAAGCATGGCAAGTCTTTTCAATATCCCCATCTTCACCGATGCCACCCCTTGTGACACTCTGGCAAAACTTTCTGAGAGCGGATTTTCCATAGTCGGCACTTTCCCGAGAAATGCTGAAGTTTTGTGCGACACCGATTTTCCCCTTAAAAATGTCATTGTCATGGGCAATGAGGCAAACGGAATAGGTGAGGAAATCGAGGCTCTTTGCACCAGACGCGTCACAATTCCCATGAAAGGGAAAAGCGAATCTTTAAATGTTGCTACTGCACTTACAGTAGTGCTTTACGAAATAATGAGAAAACGAGGTGATATGTAATGAGTCAGTTTTTTTTAGCTCTTTTCAACAATCTCAGACTGTTGCGTATAACAGATATAATCGATATTGCTGTTGTTGCTTTTGTAATATATCATGGCATAAAACTAATCCGTGAAACCCGTGCCTCACAGCTTATCAAGGGTATTTTAGTTCTTGTGGCAATCATGTATATTTCGGGCATTCTCAAGCTCAATGCAATCAATTTTATTCTGGAAAATACACTTCAGATAGGTCTTATTGCTGTTCTCATTATCTTCCAGCCTGAGCTCAGGAGAACTCTTGAAAAAGTGGGCAATGCTTCTGTCAGAAAAATCATCAAAATCAGTGATGATGCAGAAGAAACCTACACCGACGAAATCTGCTCAGCTGTCTCCAAGCTTGCCACCACAAAGACAGGCGCTCTTATTCTTATAGAACGCAGCACAAAGCTTGGCGATATAATTGCAAGCGGCACATCTATCAATGCTACCATTTCGCGCGAACTTCTTATGAATCTTTTTGTGCCAAACACACCTCTGCATGATGGCGCAGTGGTAATAGGAAACAATCGCATAAAAGCGGCAGCGTGTCTTTTGCCTCTCACTCAGAACTCCAGCTTTTCAAGAGAACTCGGCACACGTCACCGTGCCGCTATTGGTGTTTCTGAGGTGGCAGATTGTATTGCTATTGTCGTTTCGGAAGAAACAGGCACAATTTCAATGGCACTCAACGGTAAAATTAAAAGGGACTATACTCCCACTACTTTGCGGGGCGAAATAGAGAAAATACTCGAAAGTGACAAGCCGGCCGATATTCAGAAAAACAAAAAAGACAAAATTTTTCCGAGGACGGTGAAGAAAAAATGAGAGGATTTTTAAAATCTAACACATTTTATGCAATAGTATCTGTAATAATAGCAATCCTCATCTGGACCTATGTGGCATACGGAGTTCGTCCAAGCCACGAAATCTGGATAGAAGATGTAGAAATCACCCCCATAAATGTAAGCAGACTTTTTGGCGACGGTTCTCTCAGCATCATCGGTGAAAACGAAGGCATCACCCACGGAAAAACAACTGCCGACATCAAAATCAAAGGCAGAAGAAATGTTGTCTCAAATGTCACCCCGAAAGATCTTTCGTGCATTGTCGATATGATAACTGTCGACAAAGAGGGGGTATACCGTCTTAAACCATATGTGGAAACTCAGTATTCGGGCATAGAGATTTTGCAGATAAATCCTGCGGGCATAAAGCTCAATGTAGAAAATATCAGTCAGCGCGATATGGATATCGAACTCAAAACAAAAGGCACCGTGCCTGAGGGCTATACCATAGAAGATGTACAGATGAAAACAAAAACTGTAAAACTCACAGGACCCGATTCTATTATAAACCGTATAAATTCTGCTCAGATTGTTTTAGACTATTCTCTTTTAGACAAATCCGACACAGAAAAGAGCTTCAGAATAGAATATCTCGACAAGGAAGGGAACCCTGTTGATTCGTCACTTTTCTCAAAGAGCATAGAATACTGCAAGGTCACCTTCAAGCTCTTCACCGAAAAAGATGTCACAGTTATCCTCACACCGAGATATGATAACGAAACAAAGAAAAACGCTTCGGGCCAGACGGTTATTCTGAGTGCCGATGTCAAAGATGGCGAATTGTCCAAGGGCGGAGCCAGAATTAAGATCCGGCTCAAAGGCACCCACGATGCCATAGCAAAATATATCGGCACCGAAACAGTGGTATATACCACACCCATAAACGTAAGAAACATCTATAAAGAAACCATATTGAAAGATATAGAGGCTGCGCCTCTTTCAAGCGATGTTGACTATATCACGACGCCCAAAATTGATGTGAAAGCCATCATCAAGACCGAAGAGTAGAAAGGAAGGCAAAAAATGTCTGAAATAATTATAAAAGACGGCATAAGAGGCATTGCAAATTCCGGTTTGTCTCCAAATCTTGCCTTCAATGCAGGCAGAGCATTTGCATATCTTTTGTCACAGAGCTTCCCCGAAGGTGTACGCATCCTTGTGGGCAACGACACACGCCTTTCGTGCGATATGCTCAAGGCTGCACTTTCATCAGGCATATGCTCCTGTGGCGGCACAGTCATAAATGTCGGCATAATACCAACTCCTGCGCTTTCGTTTCTGGTAAAAAAATATAAGGCAATAGCGGCTGTCATGATTGGCGGAGGCGATGCTTCTTATGAATACAACGGCATAGGGTTTTTCGATGCCGAAGGCAAGAGAATGGATGATGACTTCTCGTCTGATATTATGAAATATATATCGGGCGAAAAAGCTCTTGCTCCTTTGGCAGAGCCGAAGCTCATCGGCAGCATAAAAAGCACACACACAGCTCTTCGTGACTATGCAGACTTTATAAAGACCTTTTCTGTGAAATCTCTTGTTGGTGTAAAGCTCGCAATAGATGCCGCCAACGGTTCGGCATATGAATGTGCAAAGCTTGTTTTTTCTGAACTCGGCGCCGATGTCGAAATGATAAACAACCGTCCCGATGGAACCAACATAAACGCAGATTGCGGCACCAAAAACATCCGGGCTCTGTCTGAATATGTCATCCTTCATTCCAGACATTTCGGCATAGCTTTTTCGGGCGATGCCGACGATTTCAGAATTATAGGCAAAGACGGATGTGCACAAGAGGTGGCCTGCTGTGGCGATGCACTCATTTGCGCTCTTGAAACCTTATGTAAGCTTATTTGAAACGCAGAGGAAAGCTAATGACAAAAAAAGAAATAGTTTTAAATATAAGAGATATTTTTGACAGGGTATATGCCGATGCAAAGTGTTCTCTCAATTTTTCCACTCCCCACGAACTTCTTGTGGCAGTTCAGCTCTCGGCTCAGTGTACCGATGCAAGGGTAAACCTTGTCACTCCCGAACTTTTCAAAAAATATAAAAGTGTGTATGATTTTGCCGATGCAGATGAAGAGGAGCTTTGCTCTCTCATCCGTTCCTGTGGCTTCTATCGTGCCAAAGGGCGCAATATCATAGCCTCATCACAAAAAATCTGCACCGATTTCGGAGGCAATGTGCCCGACAATCTTCCCGACCTTTTGTCGCTTGCGGGAGTTGGCCGGAAAACTGCAAATCTCATTTTAGGCGATGTCTACGGAAAGCCCGGTCTTGTTATCGACACCCACGCCATCCGTCTTACCAATCGCATAGGTCTTGTGACGGTAAAGGATCCCGTAAAGATAGAATTTGCTCTTGCAAAAATCGTGCCGGAGGAATATCAGACTCGCTTTTGTCATCAGCTGGTATATCACGGAAGAGCTGTCTGCAATGCGGCAAAGCCTGCTTGCTCATCCTGCCCGATAAAAGATTTTTGCAAACGCAAAAATGTTACAAAATCCATATAAAAAATTAAGGATTGATATCCATTGAACAGCAGAGTAAAAAAGCTTCTTTTCTCTTTGAAAGAAGCCTCGATAGACAATATAATAATAACCGATCCTAAAAACATGCACTATTACAGTGGCTTCTATAATGGCGAAGGCTATATTCTTATAGGAGAATGCGGCAAATTTATTGTGACCGATTCGCGTTACACCGAATATGCCCAAAGCCTTGGCACAGGCTTTGAGGTTTGTGACATCAAAGGTGCAAAGCTTTCCGATTTTATCTCCGAAGAAAGCTCCCTTGCGTTTGAAGACAAGCATGTGTCATACTCCGACTTTTGCTCTTTCTCCGAGCTTCACCCAAATCTCATCCCATGCGGTGATATGACAGTGAAGCCAAGAGAAATCAAAGACACCTCTGAAATAGAATGCATAAAGAAAGCCGCCTCCATTGCCGACAAGACTTTTGAATATGTTTTGTCAATAATGAAACCCGGCATGACCGAAAAAGAGGTTGCGGCAGAAATCGACTGCTTTATGAAGAAAAACGGCGGGGAGGGGCCGTCATTCCCAACCATTGTTGCCTCGGGCAAAAGAGGAAGTCTGCCTCATGCAATCCCCTCCGATAACACTCTCAAGACGGGCGACCTGGTTGTCATGGATTACGGATGCATAGTAGATGGCTATGCAAGCGATATGACAAGAACAGTGGCCATTGGTGATATAGACGATGAATCTCAAAAGGTGTATGATACAGTTCTCATGGCACAGCTGGCGGCACTCGGAGGCATAAAAAGCGGAGCGATTGCCAAAGATATAGACAAGCTTTCGCGCGATATAACAGACGAAAGCTACAAGGGATGTTTCAGTCATGCCCTCGGCCACAGTGTAGGCCTCGATATTCACGAATCACCAAATCTTTCCCCCCGCAATGACAAACCCATTGAAAAGGGCAATGTCATCACGGTGGAGCCCGGCATATACATTCCCGGAAAATGCGGCGTGCGCATAGAAGATCTCGTGGTGGTTACCGATGATGGCATCGAGAACCTTACTCACTCCCCGAAAGAACTCATCAGGATAAAAGCATGACGAATTTTATGTATATCTGTCATAAAACGATAAAAAAGACTTGCAATATTACCAATATTAGGGTATAATTAGACTATATATGAATAAAATTTGGAGGTATGATTATGATATCAGCAGGTGAATTCAGAAACGGCGTAACATTCGAACTCGAAGGAAACGTATTCCAGATAGTAGAATTTCAGCATGTTAAACCCGGCAAAGGTGCCGCTTTTGTCAGAACCAAACTTAAAAATGTAATCACAGGCGGTGTGGTTGAAAAAACATTCAGACCCACAGAAAAAATGCCTAAAGCCCACATAGAAAGAAAGGACTACGAATATCTCTACAACGATGGCGACCTTTTCTATTTCATGGATCAGGAAAGCTACGAGCAGATGCCCCTCAGTTCAAATGAACTCGGCGACTCTCTCAAATTCGTTAAAGAAAACATGGTAGTTAAAGTACTTTCCTATAAGGGCAGTGTTTTCGGCGTAGAGCCCCCAACTTTTGTTGAACTCGAAGTTACCGAAACAGAACCCGGCTTCAAAGGTGACACATCTACCGGCGCTACAAAACCTGCAACACTCGAGACAGGTGCCACAATCATGGTTCCTCTCTTTGTTGACCAGGGCGACTTTATCAGAGTAGACACCAGAACCGGTGAATATATGGAAAGAGTTTAATTGCTCTAACGAAAGGAACGGTTATTTAACATGGAAAATGTATCCAATCAGCTTTCATATCTCAAAGGTCTCATCGACGGTATCAAGGTTGATCCCGAATCTGACTATGGCAGAATTTTTGAAGGCATCATCAATGTGTTAGACGAAATTAACGACTCTATCGATGATCTTTTGGAATATCAGGACGAGCTCTCCGAACAGGTAGACCTCATCGACGAAGACCTCTCTCTCATCGAAGAAGAGCTTGCCGATGAAGATGCTCTCGACGATGACTTCGAATATTATGAGGTTGAGTGTCCAAAATGCAACGCTACAATCTGTCTCGATGAAGATTTCTTCGACACCGACAATCCCGTTACCTGCCCTGAATGTGGCGAGGAATTCGATATTGAAATCGAATGTGATTGCGATTGTGATGATTGTGATTGCGATTGCGACAAATAAAAAGCAAAACAAAATCCCCGGCATATGCCGAGTGTTCCTAAGGACACTCGGCAGTTTTATTCGCCTTACGGCGAGTGATATTTGCCTTGCAAGTGATATTGCTACGCAGTGGTATTGCCTTCGGCAGTTTATTGGCGAATAAAATACCACTAAAACCGAGGGTTTTAATAACACTTTTGATTTATCAAAAATATCACTCTGTACGAAGTACAGAATATCACTTGGAAAAGTAGTGAAATTGCAGTATAATAATCGCAGAGGTGATATTGATGGCAAATAGTGTATTAATGGACAAAGCAAAACAATTTGCAAAAGATATTGTTTTCTTATGCAGAGAAATTAAATCAAACCATAAAGAAGCAGTATTAGTAAATCAATTATTACGTTCATCGACTTCAATAGGGGCAAATCTTCATGAAGCCCAATATGCCCAAAGCAAGAATGATTTTATATCAAAGCTTGAAATAGCGCAAAAAGAGTGTTATGAAACAGAGTATTGGTTAGAATTACTTTTTGAAACAGATTGTATCGACGAAGACAAATATAAGAAGATGCAAAACGAATGTGGCGCTATTCGCAGAATGCTGATTTCATCACTAAAAACAGTTAAATCTAAATAACATTAAGCCTGAACCGATAAAAAACGTTTCAGGCTTTTCTAATAAGGTTTTAGGATATCCTAAATATTTGGAAGATGGTATACATCTTCCCTGCTTGTTAGAGAAAAGGACAAATCAAATTACAGTCCTAATACTTTTTTCTTCATTGCTTCAAATTCTTCTTGTGTAATCAATCCTTTGCTAAGCAAATCGCTATACCCTTGTAATTTATTTCCAACATCTACCAACTCTTCTTTGTTTCCATTTTGTCTTTCAAGCAACAACATAGAAATTTTATCAAAAACTTCTTCTCGATTTTGGCATAAATAAAATGTAATTTTTCCTGAAGATGTTGCAACTCCTATGCCTTTAAAAACAGACTGTCCAACAGAAGAAATCATATCAAGTGGAAGGTCAACTCTACGACCAAATGCAGCTTTTCCGTAAACTCGTTTGTTTGTTATTGTTAATTGACACTTATTTAAAAGCATTTCAAAAAACTTCCCTATTAGCACAAGTATTATAATAGAGGGTAATACTACAAATGCTAAAGGATCTGGCTCAACAATCATACACACGATCCAAATAACACTGTAAACGCTAGCAAGAACATAAAAAAATATTGAAAATACATTTGTCTTACTAAAGTTACCATTAATTAAAATTTTTTCTTCCATAATATAGTACCTCCATTAAAGCTATTTATAGCCCATATTGTATCATATATAGCCTACTTTGTCAACACTAACAGACTATAATTAGTCTATAAAGTTTATATGAGGTAGGAAAATGGATACTTATACAACTGTTAAAAATAGAATATTATTTTTATGCGAAGAAAAACAAATCACAATCAATAAATTAGCAACCGAGTCTGGTGTTGCACCGTCAACTATTAAAAATATATTGTATGGCAAAAGTCAAAACCCAGGAATTGTCACATTGAAGATGCTATGTGATGGTTTAGGAATAACATTGATAGAATTTTTTAACACAGAGGATTTCCAAACCCTAGAACAAGAAATAAAATGAAAAAAAGATTATCAAAAATATGGGAGTTAATAGACATAAACCATTTAAAATGGTAATTAGAGTATATTTATAGTAGAGAAACGGAGCAGTGATTTTCACTGCTCCGTTTACTGTCCTTAAGACCACTCGTCTTATGCCGGGGATTTTTTAATTGTTAAAATCTAGTTTTTCAAGCATTGCCTTGGCAGCCATAAGCTGAGCTTTTTTCTTGCTGCCTCCTATGCCTTTGGCAAACTCTCCGTTGTCAATCGTTACCCTTGACACAAAAGTTTTGTTGTGGTCAGGTCCCGATTCTTCCAAAATTTCGTATTTTGGAAAAAACCCGTTGCTCTGGCAATATTCCTGCAGTCTTGATTTGTAATCGGTAACCTTTCCGCCTTTTTTTACTGCTTCGATAATTGCATCTTTAAGCCACAGAAGCACATAGCTCTTTGCAGTTTCAAAACCACCGTCAAGATAGATGGCGGCAATGACCGATTCCATAGCATCCGATGTCAAGGAAGGTTTTTGACCTCCTCCCGACATAAGCTCGCCTTTTCCCATATACAAGAATTTACCGAGTGTGAGCTTTGAGGCAAGATTGGCAAGCGACTCCTCACACACAACCGATGATCTTATTTTCGAAAGCATGCCTTCGGGAAGGTTTTTGTAGTTTTCATACAAAAAGTCGCTCACCGAAAGACCAAGCACCGAATCACCCAGAAATTCCATTCGTTCGTTTGAACCGTTGGTATCTGTTGTGTGCTCATTGATAAATGATGTGTGTGTCAGGGCGTTTTTAAGATATGCAATATTTTTGAATTTGTATCCTAAAATCTTTTCAAACTCGGAAATATCAGGCATAACAACCACCATTACAAACCTTTTTTAAAAAGCAAACTTTATTATGAATTGGCTTTGATATAATCAACCACATCGCCGATAGTAGACACGTTTTCTGCCTCATCTTCGGGAATTTCAATGTCAAATTCTGTTTCAAGAGCCATGATAAGCTCTACAACATCAAGAGAGTCTGCACCGAGTTCTTCGATGAATGAAGATTCGAGAGTGATAGAATCGGCATCAACGCCTAATTGATTTGCTACAATATCTTTTACTTTTTCAAATACCATTTTAATATACCTCTTTCTTTTTAAAAAATTATATGTATATGATATTACAAAGTGCCAAGATAGTCAACACTTTTGTTAAATTTTGCATGTGAACATATCATTTCAGAAGCTTTGTAATATCATCTTTTGTTACATCATCGGCAATACACACTATCACAAGATTAGACTTCCTTACAATCACAGGACTTCCAAGCTTGGTAAGCTCCTGGGGAATATAGTTTTCAAAGTCCTTCTTTTTGCGCTCAATGCGTTTTTTAACCAGTGTTTCAAGTTCTTTTGCGTCTTTTCCGCTCTTCATTTCAAACACTGCCACCTCTTCAGCTGTGGCTCCGCCACCGAGGAAAAGCGAGGCAGAACACACCTTCTGAGGATCGGGCATATATGCAGATATCACAAGCGAATCCGTCACCTTTATAAGCTCATCTTTAAACTCTATGGCATCTAAAATCTTTTCACCTATCTTCTGTGTGTCTATGGTTCCGCCGCCTGCAAATGTGACTTTAGCTTTGGTATCAATTTTTTTGGCACCTGCCACAGGCACAGCGTGGTTTTGGATGTATGCTGCCATTTCACGGTATTTGTCGGGACCAAGATGAATTCCGTCACTGCCTATGTTTGATGGCAGATATCCGTCTTCTCCTTTGAAATACGAATGAATGTCAATATAATAGCACTGCTTTTCCTTAGCCATTTTGAGGAGCGCTTCGTTATACACATATATACGGTCATTTTTTATGTCTGTCGATTCCGATTTTTCTTTTGTAACAGGCATAATTGATTCTATATATACAAGAGCTTCAGGATGAACCTCTCTTATGCTGTCGATAAATTTTGAATACCTTTCCAGAAACTCATCCATTTCATCAAAAGCGATTTCGTTTGTACCAAACATGATATATATTTTTCCGAGATTCTGAGTATCTCTTATCGACTGCATAACTGTCTTTCCGTTAGGAAGTGCAGCTGTTTCGAGATTTCTTGTGCTCAGACCTCCCATGCACAAAAACTGTGCACCAAAGCCTGAAAAGTTCTGAATACCTATTGTAAGCGAATCACCCACAAATATTGCATCATCAAAATAAGATGCATCACCGCCGGCAATCTCGGGCACAACACCATAGCTTATATCAGGCACCGAGGTGTAGACCGATGTATCGGAAAGGGCAGAAATCTTGGAAAGATTGGTGTCGGTCATAAAGGTGTTTTGATTGTATAATATGAGAATATCGCCTATATTATGCTCATAAAGATATTCAAACACATCACCATTATAATATCTCAGATCCAGCATATATATTTCCGAAAAATGATTTGCCAGAAAAGGCACAACAGAATGAGCATAAGAATCTTTGATTATTGCAATCTTTTTGCCTGTACCGCAG
The DNA here is from genome assembly GCA_045586905.1 of Clostridia bacterium. Lineage (GTDB taxonomy): Bacteria > Bacillota > Clostridia > UMGS1810 > UMGS1810 > RGIG1828. The sequence goes on along the minus strand of JAZNBF010000010.1, from coordinate 26,343 downwards.
CTTGAGGTGATTTTTGCTGTCGCATGGTTCCCGTCAAGATAATAGGCATATTTGTCTTTGTTTTCCAGTTTGTCTTCACTGTAAAGGGTAGCTTTGTCTTTTGTTTCGTCATCAAAGCTCACTGCATAGTTGTGTTTGTCTTTGTGAGTGTATTTGTATATGATATCTTTTTTTGTTTTTGCAAAGCCGGAGTTTGACCATGTGGTGCCTACAAAGTCCTCTGCCATAGTTTCCACATCAAAATCTTCTATGGGGTATGGCTCAAAGCCTAGATATTCACCCAGAGCTTTGTATGTGTAGTAGCTTCCGAGAGCAGTCTGATGGTGGTCGCTGTGATAGTATATGTATTCTCCGCTCTTTTCTCTCAATGCTTCTGCCACATCTGCATTAACTGCCGACTCGAGCCCGTCTGTGAGCTTTTTCTGGAGCTTTTCATATGAGTTTGTATAAGCAAAGAGAGGGAGCTTGTCTTTTAATATTTCATATGCTGTCGGCACAACAGCAACTTTCACATTGTATCTGTCAACTGAAGACAGATCGTTTATGGCTGCGATATTTGAAGAAATATTTTTCACTGTAAGCTCCGATGTGTTTTCTATAAGGTAACCGTCGTCACACATCAGTATGTTGTGATTTTCTTCTTTGCCGCTTAAGGTCTCAAGGTTTTTTTTGAGTGACACAAAGCCATTTCTGAACACAAACTGATCGGTTATATAGCTTTCAAAGTCTTTCATAAACTGTCCGCTTGTCAATGAAGCAAAGCTTATCTTCGGAAACTGCGAAAGGGCACGGTTTTCTTTTTCCGATACTTTTGCGCTTGGTGTTAAAATGTTTAAAATGAGAAAAAATGTCAAAACAGCAGGCACTAATATGCCGGAGGTTTTCACAAAGTTCTCCTTTTTGAAAAACAAATGCCAGAAAACAGAAAGCTTTTTCCATGCATTGTCACGTCTGTGGTTTTTAAGCTCAGAAAAATCGGGCAAAAAATCTTTTACCTCATTTATTTCGTCGGTATCTGTGATTGTGTCAGTATCGGTATTAATTTGTGTTTTTTCAAGAAACTGTGCAAAGAGCTCCTCTTCACGCTCCTGGAGTTTTTCAAAATCTTTTGTTTCGTTCATAATCTGTACCCCGCATCAAAATCTAAAATACAAAAACGGATTGTAAGTATCGTCAACAATGTATGCCATGCACACTATAAGACCTATCACTGCAAGGATTGGTCTCAGCCAGTAAAGCTTGCCTGTTGTCATATTTTTGAAAACTCTTTTTACCCTGTCGGTTGCACCAACTGCGGCAAAGAGGAGGACTAGCCAGTAGGACATTAGTCTGAAAAGGAAAACCTCATCGCCAAATCCGGGTCTGAATATGTTGAACATGCTGGCAATATATCCAAAAGCACTGCCAAATCCGGGATTTGCGAAAAACACCCAGCCGATCATTACTATAAACAGGGTATATATCATCTGTACCACGCCCGGAAGCTTATCGAGCCAATTTTTCCACACATTTTTTTCCAATATAAGAATTATTCCGTAGTAAAGTCCCCACGCAACAAAGTTAAAGCTGGCACCATGCCACAGACCTGTCAGAAGCCACACTATGAGGATGTTCGAGAAAATGCGTATGGTTGCCTTCCTTGACGGTGTGAGAGTAAGCCTGCCGATATGGGTTGTGGTCTTGTAGTCCTCTTTGTATATGCGACTTCCGCCAAGGGGAATATACACATATTCTTTAAACCAGCTGCTGAGACTTATGTGCCATCTTCTCCAGAATTCTGTAACGCTTTTTGATATGTACGGATAGTTGAAATTTTCACAAAATCTGAATCCAAACATCTTGCCAAGACCTATGGCCATGTCGGAATAACCCGAAAAGTCATAATAAATCTGGAAGGTGTAAGCAACAATTCCAAGCCATGCGCAGAGCATAGAACGCCCCTCTGTTGCAAGACAAAGCTCCCAAAGCTGGCCCACATTGTTTGCTATAAGCACTTTTTTGCAAAGTCCCACAACAAATCTTTGCGCGCCCTCTGAAAACAGCTTTACATTCTGAGGATGACAGGGAAGCTGAGCTTCAATGTCGTTATATCTTACAATAGGTCCTGCTATGAGCTGAGGGAAAAGTGAAATATAAAGCCCGAATGAAACAAAATCTCTTTGAATATTGCACTTTCCTCTGTAAAGATCTATGCAATAGGACAGAGCCTGAAATGTGTAAAAAGAAATGCCGATAGGCAGAGCAATTCTGAGAAGAGGAAAGTTTGTGCGTATCACAGTGTTTACAGTTGAAATGAAAAAATCGCAATACTTGAACACTGCCAGAAGTCCTAAGTTGACAATGCAGTTAAAAATAAGAGCCGATTTTGATTTGCGTGTGCCTATGATAAAACCCGAGAAGTAGTTGAAGGTTATAGAAAACAGCATTAAAAGTATGTATGTAGGTTCACCCCATGCATAGAAAAACAGACTTGCAATAAAGAGCACAAGATTTTTGTATTTCTTATTCACGAAGCTGTATATGCCCAAAACAGGCACTAAAAAATAAAACAAAAAAAGCAGACTGGAAAAAACCATTAACCAAACACTCCCACAAACTTATCATTAGTAATAATCAGCACAAAATTTTAACTTTTGTGTTTAAAGACATGTAATAATTTTTACTTTGTAACTAATTTTGCAAGATGCACCGATTCGCAATCGCCACGGTAGCTTTCAAGTGCCTTTTTCGCTACCATCTTATCATCAAAAAGTCCATACACCGTAGGTCCCGAACCACTCATCATAGAAAATAGCGCTCCTGAGGCTATAAGGTGAGCTTTGATATTTTCAATCTCATGTATCTCATCCTTTGCCACACTCTCAAACACATTGCCGGCACAATCAAAAAGACCTGTCATGTCGCCGCTTTCTATACAGTTTGCGGCTTTAAACACATCGGGATGCTTGAGTGGTGAAGAGTCAATTTTTTTGTAGGCTTCCTTTGTAGAGATGCTCTCTTTCGGCTTTATAAGTGCTGCCCAGAGGGGCACCATGCCCGAAACGGGCGAAAGCTTTTCGCCAATGCCTTCGGCAAGGGCAGTGCCTCCGCCAATGCAAAATGGCACATCGGCTCCTAAAATAAGCCCAAGCTCTTGTAGCTTTTGTGTGTCAAAAGGCTCACCGTGAAGAGTGTTGAGTGCTTTCAGCACTGCTGCTGCATCAGTGCTTCCGCCTGCGAGTCCTGCACCAACGGGGATGTTTTTTTTAAGCTTTATGCAGCATCCGTTTTTGCTTTTTGCTTTGTCAAGAAAAAGTTGCGCAGCCTTGTAGGCAAGATTATCACATTCGTCAGTGCCTTCCAATCCGTCACACAAAAAATGTATTTCGCCATCTGTGCTCAGCTCAATACAGAGCACATCACAAAGGTCGATTTCCTGAAGTATCATGCACACCTCGTGATATCCGTCATCTCTTTTCCCTGTCACATCCAGCGAAAGATTTATTTTGGCATTTGCATTTATTTTCATTTGCTTTCATCCTTTATAATCACTACTATTTATAATATCATACAAGAGCTTTTTGAGTCAATGAAAAAGCACAAAAAAGGAGATGTAAATTTTCGCTTTTTACATCTCCTTTTTATTACACAACAAGTCTGCAGATAAGATACAACGCAGTGCACGAAACTCCGAATATCAAAAAATTCAGGAGGCGATGCTTCTTTTTGTTATACTTGCTTATTATTTCCGTGCGTCGCTTGGCAACATAGTCAGATATTATCTTCTCTGCCTGATATACCACATCGTCATAATGAGATTTTTTAATTTTGAATACCCCCTTCCAGAAATCTGCCATACCGCTCTTTTTTTCAGGCATATTAGCTCTCCTTCACCAATTTTTGTATTGGTTATTATGCTCCGATTCTGGAAAAATATACCCATATCATCGTGATATATATCCCGCAAGCACTGTCATATCGTCATATGTTACATCCGAGAGCTTCCGTGCCTTATCAAGAAGCTTACCTGCCACAATCTGCGGGCTTGCTCCCCAAAGCTTTTCTATCTCTTTTTCTATCCACCCCTCATATTCGGGATTTTTGAGTGCTATATCGGCAACTCCGTCCGAAATAAGCACTACCAGGGCATCCGACGAAAAAGGCAACATGTGTTTTTTTGCTTTTACATCTCTGATTATTCCTGCCGGCAGGCTCTCACCTTTAATAAGGCTTATGCCTTCGTTTGTTTTTATGTAGGAGGTGCAGGCACCAAGCTTTGTGAAAGAGAGGGTTGCATCTTCGAGGCTTATATCACATATGTCGAGTGTGGCAAAGCTGTCCTTTTCACCTCTCAGAAGAAGACTCGAATTGATAAGACTTATTGCATTCTCCGTAGAAAAACCTGCATACAAAAATTTTTCTAGCATATCAATCACATTCTGACTTTCCTCTTTGGCTTTTTCACCGCTTCCCATTCCGTCCGACAGTGCCATAACAGCTCCCGAACTGTTTGTGCATATCACGTCAAAACTGTCGCCCGACACCTTTTCTCCGTTTTTTGGCCTTGTTGCATAGCCGAAGCTTGCCTTGTATGTGCCTTGCGGAGCAAAGCTTATATAAATATCACTGCCGAGTCTTTTGATTCCGCCAAAGCGGACAGGGCATGCCAGCGCTTTTTCCACTGCTTTTGAAATTGTTTTTTTGCTGTCTTTGGAAAGGTCGGAGGCATGAAAGCCTATTTCTGTTTCAAATGAATCTTCATTTTTTCTCACCAGAACCTCACAAGGTGTAAGTTCTGCCGAATCAAGCTCGGTCCATAGTCTGAGCTCCAGCTCTCTGTCACGGTTGTGAATGGCATTTTCACATTCATCCGTTACAATTTGTGAAATTGATTTGAGCTGAGAAGCAATGAGTTTTCTGCTTTCGTTAAGCTTGGAAAGCCATTGCTTTTCGGTCTTCATCATTTGCACACAGCCTCTTGCTGCTTCAGCAAAGCTTGCACATCTTGAGCATTTTTGCCTGAATTTTTTGGGAAGAGACGGTGCTGAAATTCTTTGCACATCATTTTGCCACATGTCCCGTATGGCTTCCATTGCCGCGCCACCAGGTCTGAAGCATTCCTCCTTGTTTTTGCATCCCACACATACCTTGGAGCAAATTTCGCCCGACATCATTTTCATATACCCTTGTCCCACAATCTTCTCTTTCGATGCCTTTTCGTATATTTGTCCTATTTCCCCAATGCTTGTGGCAATGCGGCTGAGCCTTTTCATATTCATGGCACTTTCGCCACATGATCTTCCTTTCACTGTGGCATATGCTTCGGTCTTTGCCGACAAAGCATCAAAATAGTCTATGACTCTTTGCGGTACAAAGCCAAAAACAATTGCCGCCGCGAGACTGTTTGCGACCGACAACACAACCTCACCTGCGTCAGATATGATGAGGGATGAAGCTGTGTTTGCAATCACAAATCCAAGCACCACCCCCACCTTTCCATATCGTCTGAACGAAGAACCAAGCAAAGCACCAAAGGCATATGTTCCCAAAAAAACACTGCTCTGACCACCGCTTATCACACCCACTGCACCCAGTAGAATTGCCAGTGTGAGCACTGAAGACAGCTGCCCGCTCATACACATCACAAAAATTAGAACCATCGAAGCCACCTGACCTATGTCGAACCCTGCAGGATGCGGCATCCTGCTTACAGATGCTATGGCTATTGCAATAAAGGCATAGGTGAGCATGCTTTCCGATTCAGAAATAAAGCTTCGTTTTTTCAGTCCCATCAAAACTCTGTATCCTTTTTCAAACATAAAGACCGACCCTGCCACAAAAATCGTTTCTAAAACGAGGGCAAAAATATCGAATGCCGAAAATGCAGAAAATATGTATCTTACCGATGTAAAAACGATAAAAACAAGTGCCGTCACACAGGCTCTCGATAAGGTGTGTATGCTCAGTTTTTCAAACAGGGCAAAAACAACCGTCACACATGTGATGCTCGCCGCATATCCCCAGAAAGCTTTTTGCCCTGAAATGATAATGCCCAGAAGTGACATTGCATAGTTTAAAATCCATCTCTCTGCATTGAACACTGCCGCATAAAATGCAATGCCAAACGGTGACAAATCGGCAAATACCCCTGCAAACTGCATTGCAAAGCAAAAAAGCGCCTCAAAAATTCCCGCAGGATTTAGTGAAACGAGGATTTGTTCTCTTCCGTTTTTGAGCTTTTTTGATATTACAAGTCCGGCACTGCCCTTGTCCATTTTTTCCATAGTATCTCCTCCTTGGTTTTACTATTATAAAATGGAGCCTATGGAAAATTTTGTAGTTTTAGGGCATGCAATTTTTTTATCTTTTGACATCTTTCAGTGTTTTTTTGTAAAACAAAATGTTTTCAACCAAAAACCAATCTGTCTTTTTTCGGGAAATGACGGGAGATAATCCTTGATGTCGGCAAAATTTTTTTATCGGGACAACTAACATTAAAGACGGTGCACGCATATAATAAGTTAGTTATATTTTCGGGGGTGCTCTTCAGCATATGTTTTTATCGTGGCTTCTCTCTCTTCTGGGAAGTGGCATATTTATGGTGTCCTATGTCACGGGGTCTTCGTCATTTCTTAAACCTTTGTCGGCACAACAGGAGGCATTGCTCATAGAAAAAAGCAAAAACGGTGACAAATCGGCAAAAAACCAACTCATCGAACACAATCTTCGCCTTGTTGCCCATATTGCCAAAAAATACTCCCTCAGGGGATATGACAGTGATGATATAATTTCCATAGGCACAATAGGTCTCATAAAGGCCATTGATTCATTCAACACCTCCAAAGGAGCCCATCTTGCAACCTATGCGGCAAGATGCATAGAAAACGAAATACTCATGACAGTGCGTCGTGGCAAAAAAAATCTCGGCGAGGTTCTTTTGCAGGATCCCATCGGCAAAGACAGAGACGGAAGAGAAATAACCCTTATCGATAAGCTGTCCAATGATGGCGAAAGTGTTTTTGAAGAGGTCAATCTGAGCCTTCGCATAGCAGATTTATACCGGCAGATGAAGCTCATCCTCACGCAGAGAGAAAGGAGGGTTCTGGAGCTTCGCTACGGGCTATGCGGCTGCGACACACTCACTCAGAAAGAGATTTCAAACATGCTCAGCATTTCACGCTCCTATGTATCGAGAATAGAAAAAAAGGCAATCAAAAAGCTGTTTAAAAAAATGAATGATGAACAGTAAAAAAACTCCCCTCTGCCCATTTTTTGGGCGGGGGAGCTTTTTTTATTGTGTTTTAAAAAAGCTGTTTCTGTCACGTCGAAAATTTCCGGGACTTGTGCCTTTTAAAGCCTTAAAGGTCTTTATAAAATAGCTCAGGTCATTAAAGCCGCAACTGTAAGATATATCTGTAATCGATTTGTCGGTGGTGAGCAGAAAATGTACAGCCCTTTCAATACGGTAGGATATAAGATATTCAAAAGGCGTCTGGTGTGTAAACTGTTTAAAAAATGTACAGAAATATTTTTTCGACATACCTGCCGAGTTTGCCATATCCTCAAGTGACAGATTCTCACTGTATGAGCTTCTGATATATTTTATAACATTTTTATAGCTGGCAATAGTCTTGGATGCGCCAAAGGGCACATTGTCTGACTTTTGATAGAGCCTTTCTTTGAGAATGATTCCATACATGCTGCAAAGCAGTCCCACCACCACATACCGTGAACTGTCGCTGTCCTCTGTAAGCGCTCTGAAAAGCTTTTCCACACATTCATAAAGCTCTGTGTTGTCAACCGGTGGCTGCTCTGTGAGGCGTATGCTTCCGTTTAACAGACCTTCGCTGAAATTTTCTGTGTTTGACGGAAGTGATGGCACAAGCTCAGGGTCAAACACCACACATTCATACAGACACTTAGAGTCGGGTGATGCTCCGTGCACTGTTTCCGAATTGACAAAAACAATGTCGCCTTTTTTTGCAACAAAGCTTGAGTTGTTAAGTGCAATGCTGAGATTTCCTTCCAGAATTCTGACTATTTCTATATTTTTGTGCCAGTGGTGCACCATTTCATACCGTGGATGCTTTTTGTCCAGATGATATAGCTCAATAGGGAAGTCAATGCTTCCGTGTATTTTGGTTTCGTTGAAAATCACAAAAAATCACAACCTGAATATAATTATACTTTTTGCTATTATAACACAAGTCTTGTGTATATTTCAAGTGTATAATTATATTTAAGATTTGTACTTTCGCATCATGAATTTTTATATACGGAGGTTATTACAATGGCTGAATCAAGAATTATTGGCGACTACCCCATAATCGGAATCCGTCCTGCCATAGACGGCAGACGAGGTCCTCTCAAGGTAAGAGAGTCACTCGAAGCTCAGACCATGGCTATGGCAAATGCCGCCAAAAAACTCATTGAAGAAAACATTTTCTATTCAAATGGTGAACACGCAAAAGTAATCATTGCCGACACCACCATCGGCAGAGTGGCAGAGTCTGCCGCATGCGCCGAAAAATTCAAGAAAAACGGTGTCGACATCACCCTCACAGTTACTCCCTGCTGGTGCTACGGTTCCGAAACAATGGACATGGACCCCATGACCATCAAGGGCGTGTGGGGCTTCAATGGCACCGAGCGTCCCGGTGCAGTATATCTTGCATCTGTTCTCGCTGCCCATGCTCAGAAAGGCTTGCCTGCTTTCGGCATCTACGGTCACGATGTTCAAAGCGCCGACGACACAAGCATCCCTCAAGACGTTGCCGAAAAAATCCTTCGTTTTGCAAGGTCGGCTGTGGCTGTTGCCACAATGCGCGGCAAATCCTACCTGCAGATTGGCTCCATCTGCATGGGCATTGCCGGTTCTATCATAAATCCCGAATTTTTTGAAGAATATCTCGGCATGAGAGTCGAGTCTGTGGATGAGGTGGAAATTATCCGCAGAATGACCGAAGGCATATATGACGAGAAAGAATACCAAAAAGCTCTCGCGTGGACAAAGGCAAACTGCCCCGAAGGTCTCGACAAAAACCCCGACTTTGTAAGAGTGAGTGACGAGAAGAAAGAAGAAACATGGCAGTTTGTTGTGAAGATGATGTGCATCATCAAAGACCTCATGAATGGCAACCCCAATCTCCCCGAAGGCAGAGAGGAAGAAATGGTTGGTCACAATGCCATCGCTGCCGGCTTCCAGGGACAGAGACAATGGACCGACTTCTATCCAAACTGCGACTTCCCCGAAGCAATGCTCAACTCTTCATTCGACTGGAACGGTGCCCGTGAACCATACATTCTTGCCACCGAAAATGACACTCTCAACGGTGTGTGCATGCTCTTTGGTAAGCTCCTCACAAACACAGCTCAGATTTTTGCCGATGTGCGCACCTACTGGAGTCCGGAAGCTGTCAAAAAAGCCACAGGCTATGAGCTCACAGGCGTAGCCAAAGAATCCGATGGCTTTATTCACCTCATAAATTCAGGCGCAGCCTGCATCGATGCAAGCGGCAGAGCAAAAGATGAAAATGGCAATGCAGTAATAAAACCCTTCTGGCAAATGACAGAATCTGATCAGAAGGCTTGCCTCGAGGCTACCGAATGGTGCGCAGCCGACAATGGCTATTTCAGAGGCGGCGGCTTCTCCTCACGTTTTGTGACCAAGACAGAAATGCCTGTCACCATGATAAGACTCAACCTGGTGAAAGGCCTTGGCCCTGTCATGCAGATTGCCGAAGGCTGGACAGTTGACCTTCCCGATGAGGTCACCGACACCCTCTGGAAGAGAACCGACTACACATGGCCATGCACATGGTTTGCTCCACGCCTCACAGGCAAAGGTGCATTCAAAAGTGCCTACGATGTAATGAACAACTGGGGCGCGAACCATGGTGCCATCAGCTACGGTCACATCGGTGCCGACATCATCACACTTTGCTCAATGCTTCGCATCCCCGTTTGCATGCACAACGTGCCCGAAGAAAAAATCTTCCGTCCTTCATGCTGGAATGCTTTTGGTATGGATAAAGAAGGTCAGGATTACAGAGCTTGCAGTGCCTACGGTCCTATGTACAAATAAATTAAAGAGTAAGTTTTCAAAAGGCGCACCTTCTGAGGTGTGCCTTTTCTTGACTAAGATATATAAAGGTGTTATAATATGACAAAATAATCATTGGAGTGATTGTTGTGAAAATAACCGATATCATAAACAATGAAACCTCGTCTCTTTCTTTTGAGGTTTTTCCGCCCAAAACCGAAATGGGATTCGAAAGTGTAAAGCATGCCACCTGCGAGATTGCAAAACTGAAACCTTCATTTATGAGTGTCACATATGGCGCAGGCGGAGGCACAAGCAAATACACTCTCGACATTGCCAAAAGCATAAAAGAGCTCTATGGTGTGCCCACCATTGCCCACCTCACCTGTGTGTCGTCTACAAAAGAAACCGTCAGAGAAAAAATCGAGCTCATCAAAAATGCAGGCATTCAGAACATCATGGCACTCCGCGGCGATATCCCCGAAGACAAACAGGCAGAGGACCGCAGTCTTTGGGACTATAAATACGCAGTTGATCTTGTAAGGGAACTCAAACAATCCGATGCCGATTTCTGCATAGGCGGAGCCTGCTACCCCGAAATCCATCCCGAAAGCGCAAATCAGGCAGAAGACATAAAAAGACTTCGCGAAAAGGTAAATGCGGGCTGTGATTTCCTCACCACTCAGATGTTTTTCGACAATAACCTCCTCTACAATTTTCTCTACAAAATCCGTGAGGCAGACATAAAAGTTCCCGTAGTTGCAGGCATCATGCCCATCACCAATGCCAATCAGGTGGCAAGGGCAATAAAGCTTTCGGGCTCGTTTATGCCTCAGCGCTTCAAAAGCCTTGTCGACAAATTCGGCTCATCTCCCGATGCCATGAAACAGGCAGGCATAGCCTATGCAACAGACCAGATAATAGACCTCTATGCAAACGGAATTAACCATGTCCATGTGTATTCAATGAACAATCCCGATGTGGCATATAAGATACAGGAAAATCTTTCATATATTATTTCAAAATAACAAACAGAACGGGGCTGTAAAAAATCAATTTTTACAGCCCCTTTTTTGTGGGGATAGGAAAAAGTGGTCAGAATAATCAAACTGAACCGAAGCTTGCGAGGGGAACCCGAAGGCGTACAAAAGTACGCCGAGAGGTGAAGTTTGATTATAGCAAAAAGGTGAAAAAATAAAGAAAAAGGTCTCTAAAAAGGCCTTTTTCAACCTATAACATAAAGTTTGTATGTTTTTAAGCTGTTTTGGTTATGCCAATCAGCTTTATTCATACCTTTTTGCGATCTGAACTTTTTTTACAGCCCCTTTTTTTTGTAATAAAAAAACCTCCCCATACACAAACTAACTGAAAAAGGGAGGGCAAATATGAAACACGAAATACACACCGATCTTGCAATTGAAAGTGCAGCAGTAGAAAACTTAGAAGTAAACGGACATATGTCGGGCATAAAAATGGAGAGCTACAAAGAGGACTATGTCACAGTAACAAAAGTTGAGATATTAAACAAAAAAGGGGAGGCCTCGGTCGGCAAACCCAAAGGCAACTACATCACACTCGAGGTGCCCGACCTTCGCACAAGCCTGAGCGAAGCATTTTCAGAGACCGAACGCATCCTCACAAATGAGCTCAGAAGCATACTCTCTCCTCTGGACTACAACACCGTCATGGTTGTAGGTCTCGGCAATCGATTCGTCACTCCCGATGCTCTCGGGCCCAAGGTGGTAGACAAGCTCCTTGTCACCCGCCATCTCTACGGTGTGCTTCCCGAGGAGGTCACCGAGAGCATGAATTCCCTCTGTGCAATATCTCCGGGAGTTCTCGGTATAACGGGCATAGAAACGGGCGAAATCATACAGGCAGTTGCGCGTTCAATCAAACCCGATGTCATAATTGCCATCGATGCTCTTGCCTCACGCAAAACCTCGCGTATAAGCACCACCTTTCAGCTTGCCGACACGGGCATCGTACCCGGCTCAGGCATAGGCAACAAGCGAAAAGGCCTCACAAAAGAAACCCTCGGCGTGCCGGTCATAGCAATCGGCGTGCCCACAGTGATAGAAGCAGTTGCAGTTGCCAATGATGCCATAGAGCTTCTTCTGGAAGCAATAAAAATGAATGCCCGTAAGGATTCGCCCCTTTTGGGAGCGCTCAGCGCTTTTGATAACGAAAATCGCTATGACCTTATAAGTGAAGTGCTTTCTCCGTCGGCAGGCGACCTTATTGTAACGCCAAAAGAGGTCGACAGCATAATAGACGAAGTGTCTAAAATTATTGCATGTAGCATAAACGAAGCAGTAAACGGTGAAGCTGCCAAAAAACTTGGCGAAATACTATAAAAAAGCTTTTCGGCAGTTTGGCCGAAAAGCTTTTTTATAACATAGGAAATTTCGCGAGACAGTGCGCAATTTTGCTTGTTTCAAAAAAGATTTCCTTTTTGCCCCCAAGAGTGGGGGCAGGGGGTTGATGATTAAAAATCTTTTTTATAGTTCTTCTTTTTGCATTCTGATAAGTCCGATGAGAGAAAACAGCGATGTAACTGTCGCCAGCCCAAGCCACACCGTTGGCAAAAAGTTCAGCTCCAGTGTTTTTTCAAGGTTCATAGCTTCTGTCAGATAGCCTGCATATCTGGAAATAAAAACATTCACTATCACAATCACAGCAAAAGACAACACACAAACTGCAAATATCATAAGCTGAGATGCAAATATAAATTTTGTATTGCTCTCGTCAGAGTGCATTTTCCATATTCCGTAAATTCCCAGAAATGCAGACAGAAGGCAAATGTATTTGAGCACTGCACACAAAAGAAGCAGGGTGACCGAAGTTGCCTTGCCCGCCAGTCTTGTAACAAGACCGAGAGCATTGTTTTCTATAAACTCAGGCAGGGTAAAAAACGAAATCGAAAAAGAACTTGATTCCAGAAAGCTATCCAGAAGCGGAACAGATATTGAAAAGAAATTAAAAAACAAAAGCACAGAAGAGATAAAAGTTGTCAGCATGACCATGCTTTTAAGATCGGGTTTTTTTAGTTTCATTTGTGCCTCCATGTTAAAAGGTCAGTTTATTATATATTATATCAAAACAAATGCTTTGTCAATTGGCTAAAACTTCGCCGATTCCCTCTGCCAGAAGTCTTATGCATCTTTCGGCCTCCTCCATGGTGTTTCCGTGAGTGCCTATTTCAAATATGAGGGAGCCTCTTGTCTGGTGCATGTTAAACCTTTCCTCCCTTATGTTTACAGGTCTCATGAGGGTGGGGTAGCGTTCCTCCATCACCTTTTGTATTTTCAGCGCCAATATGAGATTGTCTTTCCAATACGGATGCTCAAGCCCCAGCTTGTCAGTACCGCACACAATCATTGCCTGAGCATAAGTTTCCCCGTCAATCTCGGTTGTGAGCTTAACGGGAGCACCATCGCTCTCGGCAATGGCATCTCTGTGTATGTCGAAAATAAACGATATGGATGGGTAGTGATTAAGATACCAGTCATTCAGGCCCATGGCAGTTTTATATGCCAGATTGTATGACGGATAGTCGCACAGCGTTTTGTCGTGTATTGTAAAAATGCCTTTTTTGTTTAGTTCGTCCGAGAGAATTTCACCTATTCTCACAATGCTTTTGCCGGTGTCGGTAGTCCTGTATGTGCCACCATCTCCAAGCCCCGCGGCGCTTTTGCCCGTATAGGTTTCACACCCGTGTGTGTGCATCACAAGCACCGAGGGCTTATCGCCGGAGGTGTTATATTGCCTCGGCGTGTCAGAAAGGAGATGCGCGTCTATCTCATAGTCTGTGGCATTTATAATATCGAGGTTTTGCGATGCAATTGTTTTTTGATATGGGTTTGTTTTGTTTTTGTTAGGAGTGGTTTCAATTTTGCTTTCTTCGGTTTTGTCAGTGCTTTTGTCGGCACCTTTTGGGTTAAACACACTCACCGCATTCTCTGACGGTGCAAACACGGGCCAGGCATGACGGAGAATGTCATCTGCGCCAACTCTTTCTAGGTTGAGATTTTCTCTTTCCGCGCTCATAAGGTCTGACGAGACAAATTTTAAAAATCTGTTATATTTTTCCCCGTCACACTTTTCTATGGCATATGAAGCCCCAAACCCCAGAACAGATGCCGCCAATACACACGCAACCGTTTTGGTCATACCCTTTCCGAGCACAAATGTATATATATGGTGTTTCCTTCTGAACCTGACCACTTTCATCCCTCCCAATCGGGCTATATAATATATTATGTCCGTAAAGCTTTCATATACATATTTCATTAAAATTCCTCTTGCAATAGTAAGTCTTCTTTAGTATAATATACATTGGTATATTTCTACCTTAAAAAAGGAGACACACAAATGAATAATAATATACAAGCGACAAAAACAACCAGGCTCCCTCTGCTTCCAATCAGAGGTCTGCCGGTATTTCCATACATGATAATACACTTTGATGTGGGCCGCTCAAAATCTATCAATGCAATCGAAGAATGTATGATAGAAGACCAGCTCATCATGCTTTCGGCACAAAAAGATCCCGACATGGAAACCGTATCACCCGACGATATCTACTCCGTGGGCACAATTGCCAGAGTAAAGCAGGTGCTCAAGGTGGCCGAAGGTGATGTGAGGGTATTGGTTGAGGGCATAACCCGTGCAAGAATAGAGCGCTTCACATCCACCTCGCCCTATTTTGAATGTGAGGTCACCGAATATGTGTCCTACAACGAAAAAAGCGAAGAAGACCGTTTCACAGAAGATGCCTACCTCAGAGAAATCACCAAAAGCTGCGGAGTGTATTTTTCTCTTCTCGGCAAGTTCGAAAAAGAAACAGTTGTTCCGCCTTCTTCCGTGTCCGATGCCGATCAGTTTGCCGACCTCGTGGCAGCCGCCATATCTACCGACCTCGAAACCAAGCAGTCTATGCTTGAAGAGTTTGACATAATAAAACGCATGGAAAAAATCCTTTCTGTGCTTCATGCCGAGACAGAAATATTAAGACTCGAGCAGAAAATCAGCCATAAGGTTAAAGACAAAATAGACAAAAATCAGCGCGAATACTATCTTCGCGAGCAAATAAAGGCCATAAAGGACGAGCTTGGCGAAGGCGAAGACCTCACCGACGAAAGCGACGGAATTTTCGAAAAACTCGAGGCTATGGGTGCATCTGATGAGGTAATGAAAAAGGCGTCCAAAGAGCTTTCAAAGCTTTCCCACATGCAACCGGGAAACCCCGATGCATCGGTAATCCGCAACTATCTCGACTATCTAACTCAGATACCGTGGAACAAAAAAGACGAAGAAAACAAAGACCTCTCCCTTGCCGAAAAGATTTTGGATGAAGACCACTATGGCATGAAAAAGGTAAAGGAGCGCATTGTCGAATTTCTGGCAGTCCGCACACTTTCAGGCGGCAAAAAATCGCCCATTCTCTGCCTTTCAGGCCCTCCGGGAGTTGGCAAAACCTCAGTTGCCAAGTCAATTGCAAGGGCAATGGGCAGAAAATATGTTCGCATGTCACTTGGCGGAGTAAAAGACGAAGCCGAAATCAGAGGCCATCGCAAAACATATATCGGAGCAATGCCGGGGCGCATCATCACTGCACTCAAACAGGCAGGCACTTCAAACCCACTCATTCTTCTCGACGAAATAGACAAGCTCGGTGCCGACCACAGAGGCTCCACATCATCAGCGCTTTTAGAGGTGCTCGATTCCGAGCAGAACTTCTCTTTCCGTGACCACTATATCGAGCTTGAATATGACCTTTCCGATGTGCTTTTCATCACCACTGCCAACACGCTCGACACCATAGACAGACCTCTTCTCGACAGAATGGAGGTAATTGAGCTCGATGGCTACACCGACATCGAAAAGCTCGCCATTGCCAAAGAATATATAGTACCCAAGCAAATAAAAGAACACGCTCTCAAAAAATCCGTCGTTCGTATAAGCGATGAAGCAATACTCAAAATCATAAACTGCTACACCAAAGAATCAGGTGTCAGAGAGCTTGAACGCCGCATCGGCGAAATTATGCGCAAAATTGCTACCTTGGTTGTGAAAGGCGAAAAGAAATCTGTGAGCGTCAGCGCAAAAACACTCGAAAGTTATCTCGGCACACCTCTTTGGGATGAATCCGGGAAAAAGGGTAAAGATGAGGTTGGCGTTGCCACAGGACTTGCCTGGACAATGTACGGTGGCGACACTTTGTGCATAGAGGTAAACCTCATGGAAGGCAGCGGCAATCTTGAACTCACCGGACAGCTTGGCGATGTAATGAAAGAGTCTGCCAAGGCTGCTATAAGCTATATAAGAGCAAACAGTGCAAAGTTTAAAATCGATGCCGATTTCCACAAAAAATACGACATACACATCCATGTTCCCGAGGGAGCAGTGCCCAAAGACGGACCGTCTGCCGGCATCACTATTGCAACTGCTCTCATTTCTGCACTCTCCGGCAAAAAGGTATCAAAAAAGGTTGCCATGACCGGTGAAATAACCATAACAGGCCGCATTCTTCCCATAGGCGGGCTCAAAGAAAAATCTCTTGCGGCTCACAGGGCAGGAATCAAAACCATCCTCATACCCGAGAAAAATGTCAAAGATCTTGACAAAATTCCGCCTGAGGTCAGAGAAAAAATCGATTTTGTTGTTGCCGATACCATGGACACAGTGCTGAAAACAGCTCTGGTGTAAATCCGGCTAAGGAGCAAATTTATGAACATTCACAATGTTTCACTCACCATTTCCGCAGTAAAACCAAATCAATATCCCAAAACTGCCTTCCCCGACCTTGCCTTTGCAGGCAGGTCCAATGTCGGCAAATCTTCACTTATAAATAAACTTCTCAATCGCAAAAGCCTTGCCCGTGTCAGTGCCAAACCCGGAAAAACTGCCACCATCAACTTCTACAATATCGATGATACCATCAACTTCGTAGATCTTCCCGGCTATGGCTTTGCAAAGGTTTCAAAAGAAGAAAAACGAAAGTGGGGACAAATGATAGACACCTACCTCCACTCCCGCACTACCTTAAGTCAGGTAATTCTTCTTGTTGACAGCCGCCACAGCCCCACCGAAGATGACAAGCTCATGCTTTCGTTCATAAGAGGTGTGTGCGACAGGGCAGTTGTTGTTGCAACAAAATTTGACAAACTGAAGCCATCACAAAGAGAGGCTTCGCTCCACACCATAATTTCCACTCTCGGTCTCAGCGGAGACGACATCCTTATCCCGTTTTCTTCCGTAGACGCCACAGGAGTGGAGGAGTTCTGGTGCTATGTAAACGAAATTGTACTACAAGATGGGGGACAAAACAATGAGTGACATTCTAAGAGGCTTAAATGACCGTCAGAAAGAAGCAGTTGTTACCACAGAAGGACCTCTTCTGGTGCTTGCGGGTGCAGGCAGCGGCAAAACAACCGTTCTCACAAGAAGAGTTGCATATATTCTCGAGCAAAAGCTTGCAAAGCCATGGCAAATCCTTGCCATCACTTTCACCAACAAGGCTGCGGCAGAAATGAGAGAGCGCATAGCATCACTTGTGCCCGACGATGCCGATGAAATGTGGATACGCACTTTCCACTCTGCCTGTGTGCGCATTTTAAGACGCGACATAACAAAGCTTGGCTACAAAGCAGAGTTCACAATCTACGACACCTCCGATCAGACAAGGGTTGTAAAAACATGCATAAAAAATGCAGGACTCAGCGAAGACAATTTCCCTCCAAAGTCTATCCTTTCGCGCATAAGCGATTGCAAAAACAAGGCAATATCCGTATCGGAGTTTGAAGCCATGAGCTCATCAAACTATCGTGACCGTCAGATTGCCAGGCTTTATGCAGACTACGAAAAAAACCTGTTTTCCAATAATGCCCTCGACTTTGACGACCTCATAGTCAAGACAGTTGAGCTTTTAGAAAAAAATCCCGAAGTACTCGAGTATTATCAAAACAAATTCAAATACATACTCGTCGATGAATATCAGGACACAAACTCCTGCCAATATAAGCTCATAGAACTGATTGCAAGAAAAAACAGAAATCTTTGCGTTGTGGGTGATGACGATCAGAGCATCTACAAATTCAGAGGCGCCGATATTTCAAACATCCTCAATTTTGAAAAATGCTTCGACGAGGCAAAGGTAGTAAAGCTGGAGCAAAACTACCGTTCAACACAAAACATCCTCACTGCCGCAAACAAAGTCATTGCCAACAATCAGGGAAGAAAATCCAAAACTCTCTGGACCGATGCAGGCGACGGTGAAAAAATCATCCACAGAGCCCTCAGCGATCAGGTCAGTGAGGCAGTGTATGTCAACAATCAGATAGAAAAGCTCGTGTCTCAGGAGGGCTACAAATATTCCGATTTTGCAATTCTCTATCGCACCAATGCGCAGACCCGTGCTTTCGAAGAAAACCTCACCTGTCCATACAGGATACTTGCAGGTCTCAGGTTTTACGACCGAAAAGAAATAAAAGACATCATGGCATATCTCAAGGTTCTCTACAATCCCAGCGATGACCAGAGCCTAATCCGAATAATAAATGTCCCCAAAAGAGGCATAGGCGACACCACTGTCGACAAGGTGCTCTCTCTTGCAAATTCCGTCGGCAAAAGCATGTTCGACATAATCACCGATCCTTCCTATGCCGAAGCCTTTGGTCGTTCCTATGGCAAGATCACCGAGTTTGCCGCCATGATCAAAAAGCTCCGCGAGAGTGTGGGCAAGGTAACAGTAACAGAACTCATAGAAGAGCTTTTGTCTGCCACAGGCTATGTTCCGTCACTTCTTCTCGATGGCAATCCCGAAGCAGTCGTTTCGAAAATTGAAAACGTCGAAGAATTCAAATCAAAAGCAAGAGAATACGAAGAAAAGGTAGAAAATGCAACCTTCGAAGGATTTTTAGACAACATCTCCCTTGTTTCCGATGTCGACAACTACGATCAGAATCAAAACGCAGTAGTTCTCATGACACTTCACAGCGCTAAAGGCCTCGAATTTCCCGTGGTGTTTATCTCGGGCATGGAAATGGGACTTTTCCCGAGCTTCATGAGCGAAATGGAAGAGGGCGGACTTGAAGAGGAAAGACGCCTTTGCTATGTCGGCATCACAAGAGCCCGCAAAAAGCTCTATCTTACATATGCAAAACAGCGCACTCTCTATGGCAAAACCGAGTCGAGAGTAGTGTCAAGATTCATTTCCGAAATTCCCGAAGAATATCTCGACATAGAAGTAAAACGCCAGTCGGGCTTCAATGCGCTCTACAATGTCTCGTCTTCCCGCAAAGCCACTTCAATGCCGTCTTTCAGCCTGAGCGGCTCGTCGGCATCATCGCGCATAGCGGGAGTGCAGCGCGGATCTGATATGAAGGCAAACGCTCCAGAGTGTGACATAAAAAAAGGCGACAGAGTAAACCACAAAAAATTCGGCAACGGTCTTGTAATTTCCGTCACACCCACCGGCGGCGATGCTCAGATAGAAATCTCTTTCGACAATGTAGGCACAAGGTCGCTGCTTGCTTCTTTTGCCAAGCTCACAAAAATCTGACACAAAAGGATTTGATATAAATGATAGAAAAACTTAACGAAAACAGCATAAAAATGCTGTCCGAGGCACTGCTTTCTCTCGAAACTGCCGAGGAGTGCGCAAATCTTCTGGAAGACCTTTGCACCATAGCCGAGATAAAGGCAATGGCACAGCGCATAGAGGTTGCCAAAATGCTTTGCGACCATGTTGTATACAGTGACATCGTGCGCAAGACGGGTGCAAGCACTGCCACCATCAGTCGTGTCAACCGTGCTCTCAACTACGGGGCAGGAGGCTACACCACCATACTTGAAAGACTTAATACAAAGGAGCAATGACCATGGATGCGGGCCAAAGCTATTCTATGTTTGCTACGGTCTATGACCGCCTCACCTCCGATGTCGAATATGAAAAAAGGTGCGACTATCTGGAAGAAATATTCAAAAAGCACATGGACTCTCAGCCCTTGCTTGTGGCAGATCTTGGCTGCGGCACAGGAAGCGTGTGCACCATTTTGTCACGTCGCGGCTACGATATGATAGGCATCGACTCGTCCGACATGATGCTTGACATTGCCAACAAAAAAGACGAAGAGGGGAAAATTCTCTATCTTAATCAGGACATGACAGAATTTGAACTCTATGGCACGGTCGATGTGTTTTTATGTATGCTTGACAGCCTCAACTATGTCACCGACACCGATGATGTCAGAAAAGTTTTTTCTCTTGTGGCAAACTATCTCAATCATGGTGGACTTTTTATATTTGATGTCAACACCCTCTATAAGTATGACGAGATTCTTTCCGACAACACCTTTGTTTTTGAAGAAAATGATGTTTTCTACACCTGGGAAAACAGCTTCGACGGTGAATTCTGTGACTACCGGCTGAATTTTTTTGTAAAAGAAGCCAAAGGCTACAATCGCTTTACCGAAGAACATTCCCAGAGATATCACTCGCACCCTGAGCTCAAAGACGCAATAGAGGAGGCAGGTCTCTGCATAGAAAATGTATATTCCGAGCTTTCTTTCAAAAAACCGTCTCAGTGTGAAGAACGGGTGTTTTATGTCGTAAAAAAACATTGACATTTTATAAAAAATGTGGTAACATACGAGAGTGAGTAGTAAATAGCTGCTCGTAACAAAACTGGAGCAGTTATGCTCAGAGTATTTTTAGGAGGCACAACAATGCAAAAAGGTACAGTAAAATGGTTTAACGCAGAAAAAGGTTATGGTTTCATCGAATGTGAAGACGGCACAGACGTATTCGTTCACTTCACAGCTATCAACATGGAAGGTTACAAATCTCTCCAGGAAGGCGAAGCTGTTGAATTTGAAGTAATCGACGGTGCAAAAGGCCCTCAGGCTGCTAACGTAGTTAAGGCGTAATTTGTCTTCTGTTTGAGAAATTTAATATATTTTTCGATAACGTACCAAAGCCCCTCCGCAATCGGAGGGGTGTTTTTGGTTAACAATATGCAAAAGTAAAGGATGTGTGTTTTATGAATGAAAATAAAGACATTATCACCCTGATACAAACAAAACGTCACACTTTTTCCAAAGGGCACAAGCTCATTGCCGATTTTGTGTGTGAAAAATACGATAAGGCTGCTTTCATGACAGCCTCCAAGCTTGGCGAAAAGGTGGGTGTCAGCGAATCGACCGTTGTCCGTTTTGCCTACGAGCTTGGCTTTGAAGGCTACCCCGAATTTCAGCATGTGCTCCGTGAGATTATCAAAAATAAGCTCACTGCATCCCAGAGGGTAGAAATCACCTCAAACAAGTTTGGTGAAAAAGACATTCTCACAACTGTACTTTCCTCCGACATCGAAAAACTCCGTCAGACTCTCGAAACCGTAAGTCCGGCAGATTTCACTGCATGTGTTGATACCATTGCCAATGCCCGCAGGGTATATGTGCTCGGTGCAAGAACTTGCTTTTCGATTGCGAGCTTTTTAGGTCTTTATCTCAATTTTATTTCCATAGACACAAGACTCATCACAACTAATTCTGCAAGTGAAACCTTTGAGCAGATTTTCGATATCGACAAAGACGATGTGGTAATTGCCATAAGCTATCCCCGCTATTCAAGGCGCACCCACAATGCTGTCAAATATGCTCACTTGCGCGGCAGTAAGGTTATAGCCATCACCGACACCGAGCTTTCGCCAATTGTAAAGTACTCGTCCCATTCACTTTTTGCCCGTTCCGACATGTCAAACTTTGTCGACTCTCTCGTGGCTCCTCTCAGCATCATCAATGCTCTCATCGTAGCTCTTGTTATGAGAAACCGCGATAAAGTTGCCGACAATTTCAATGCTCTTGAACACATCTGGGAAGAATATAAAGTATACGAAAAATACGATGATGAACTAAAATAAGAAAGCCTCACAAGGAAAGGTTTGTTTCTTATGAATTATGATACAGCTGTTATAGGCGGCGGGCCTGCGGGCATTTTTGCTTCGGCAATCTGTGCATCGCGCGGCAAAAAAGTCTGCCTAATCGAAAAAAACAAAATACTCGGCAAAAAGCTTCTCATAACGGGCAAGGGCAGATGCAATGTTACAAACTCTGCCCCCGTGGAAGACTTCATTGCAAACACCCTCACCAATGCCGATTTTTTATACAGTGCATTTTATTCTTTCACCAACGATGACCTCATGCAGTTTCTTTCCAAAGAGGGCCTCAGGCTCAAAGAGGAGCGTGGCGGCAGAGTGTTTCCCCAAAGTGACAAAGCATCCGATGTGCGTGATGTCCTCTGCAGCTATGCCTTAAAAAACGGTGTTGCCAAACTCACCGCCGAGGTGAAAAATGTGTCAAAGCTCGGTGATGGCTCTTTTGAAATTTCCATGTCACCGGGCAGGAAAATCATTGCCCGAAGCGTTATAATAGCCACGGGAGGCGTGAGCTATCCTCAGACGGGCTCCACCGGTGACGGATATAAATTTGCCAAAGCTTTAGGTCACACAATAGTCGAGCCAAAGGGTTCACTAGTGCCTCTTGCCACAAAAGAAAAATATGTTTCCGAGCTTATGGGACTTTCGCTCAAAAACATAAGCATTTCTCTTAAGAAAAATGGTAAAGAGGTCTATTCCGACTTTGGCGAAATGCTCTTCACTCATTTTGGCATGTCAGGTCCCGTGATACTCAGTGCATCATCTCACATGACAGGCGAGGAGGGCTACACCATATCGGTCGACCTTAAGCCTGCGCTCGATTTCAAAACTCTCGACACAAGAGTTCTCCGTGATTTTGAGAAAGAAAAAAACAAAGACTTTATCAATTCTCTCGATGCCCTTCTTCCAAAGAAACTCATTCCCGTTATAGTGAGGCTTTCGGGCATAGATGAGCGAAAAAAGGTCAATTCGATAACCAAAGAAGAACGCCATAGATTTGTAAATCTTTTAAAATCATTGGAATTCACCATCACCTCCAAACGCCCTGTCTCTGAAGCAATAATCACCTCGGGTGGTGTGAGTGTGAGAGAAATCAACCCCCAGACAATGCAATCAAAGCTCTGCGAAGGTCTTTTCTTTGCAGGAGAGGTCATAGATGTCGATGCCTATACAGGCGGATTCAATCTTCAGATAGCATTCTCCACAGCATATCTTGCGGGTATGAACGGGTGAATAATAACATAAAATATTTTCAGAAGGAGTGATACTTTTGAAAATATTTTTTATATCACCAAAATTTTGCGGACTGTTTAAAAGAAAAAACATTCTGACATATTCTGCGCTGGCCTTGTTCTTTGTTCTTCTGACCTGTCAGCTTGTCACACACATAAAAACTGCATCAGAGCCCGCAATGTCACAAAATGCAATACAAAGCAGGTTTTCACTTACACTCGAAACCTCGGGAACAGTTCCAAAAGAGGGTGCAATGATTGTGGTCAACGGTGAAGAATATTCCCCTCTCAATTCACCATCATCTGTGGTAGAACTCGAAAGAGCGTCTGTGGTAGAGGTTTTTTGCAAAACCGATGCAAACTTTTCTGTGTCAGTCAGACCTTCTGTTGGTCTGACAGTTATAATGCAGGATGAAAAAGCAAATTGTCAAAAGGGAATGAATTATGTTTGCCGATGCTTTTTTGACTCTTAAAAAATAAATAAAATTTCAAAAAAACTATTGAGTATTTTTGTTTTTTAATATATAATATTAAAAGGTTTTTTAATAATATAAGCAAGTTTGTGCAGGCGAGCGCAATTTTGCTTATTTCAGAAAAGTGCACCTTTTTGCCCCGAAAAAGTGAGGTTTGGGGTGATATAAATCACTTTTTTACTAAGGAGATTATAAAAGTATGATAAACATCGCTTTAGACGGTCCCTCCGGAGCAGGCAAAAGCACCATTGCCCGTGCAGTTGCCAGAAGTTTCGGCTTTACCTATATCGACACAGGAGCAATGTTTCGCTCTCTCGGTCTTAAGGCAGTGAGACTTGGCATAGACATTAAAAGCGAGCCTGAGCGCATAGAAGCAATGCTTTCCGGCACCACACTCGACATTTCAAGAGACGGTGACGAGCAGCACATGATTTTAGACGGTGAAGATGTCACAGGCCTCATCCGTACTCCCGAGGTTTCAAAAGCCGCGTCCGACATCGCAGTAATTCCGAGTGTGCGCACCTGGCTTCTCTCGGCCGAACGCTCCATAGCTTCCCGCTATGACTGCATCATGGACGGCCGTGATATAGGCACAAGCGTTCTGCCCGATGCCGATGTCAAAATTTTTCTCACAGCATCACCGGAAGCCAGAGCACAAAGACGATATCTTGAGCTCTCTGAAAAAGGCATAGATACAAACTTCGATGAGGTTCTTGCCGAGATGAAATACAGAGACAAGCAGGATGCATCAAGAGAAGTTTCTCCTCTTGCCATGGCAGATGATGCGATTTTAGCCGACACAACAGAGCTCAATCTCTCAGAGTCGATAGAGCTTGTATCCGGCATTATCAGAAAGGCGATGAACTGATGTATCGTTTTCTTTGCAATATCATAAAAGGATTTATGTGCCTTATTTTCAGAATAGAAGTAACAGGCAGTGACAACATACCCAAAGACGGTCCGTTCATTCTTTGTGCCAATCACATAAGTGCATGGGATGCACCGCTTTTGCAGTGCTTTATAAAAAGACGCATATTTTTCATGGCGAAAGATGAGCTATTTCATGTGTTTTTTGTTGGTTTTATCATGAGGGTTATAAAAGCCATCCCCGTAAAACGCACAGGAGCTGACATCGCAGCCATAAAGTCCGCCATCAGAGTGCTCAGAGACGGTGAATGTCTCGGCATTTTTCCCACAGGCCAACGCGAAAAGGTTAAGGGCGAGGGTGAGGTAAAAGGCGGCGTGGCACTTTTGGCACTCAAGACAAAAGCTCCCGTTGTTCCCGTACATATAAATGCAGATTTTCGCATATTTTCCCGCGTTAAGCTTACCATAGGCACCCCCAAGGCCTATGAAATTTCTGAAGGCAAAGCTAAAGCAGATGCCGAAGATGCAGAAAAAATCAGCAAAGAAATATATTCTTCCATACTTTCGCTCAAGGAGTAAATTCAATTGGAAATCATTCTGGCAAAAAGTGCAGGCTTCTGCTTCGGGGTAAACCGGGCAGTAAGCACTCTTGAAGAAAGCTCGGGCAAAACCCCGATCTATACACTTGGTCCCATCATTCACAACGAATTCGTTGTCGAATCACTGCGCAAAAAAGGTGTTGATGTCATAGACGATCCGTCCCTTTTGCCTTCGGGTGCCACACTTGCCATCCGCACTCACGGTGTCGGCAAAGAAATAATAGATAAAGCCGGGGCACAAGGGAAAGACATCATCGACCTGACATGCCCGTTTGTCAAAAAAATACACGATATAGTACACACTCACCACACAGAAGGCTACAAAATCATAATTGTAGGCAACAAAAACCACCCCGAAGTTCAGGGAATTAACGGTTGGTGTGAAAACAAAGCAATAATTGCTCTTGACATATCCGATATAAATGGTAAAATAGATATGTGTGATAAGGTTTGTCTTGTTTGTCAGACAACGATGGACAGGCTCACCTTTGAAAATATTTCAAAATATGTCCGCGATACCTTCCCGTCAGCTCTCATTTTTGACACCATATGCAGTGCCACAAATGAAAGACAGACCGAAGCCATGGAAATCGCAAAAAAGGCAGAGCTCATGTTTGTAATCGGCGGAGCCCACAGCTCCAACACCTCAAAGCTCACTGCCATATGCAAAAAGTATTGTCCCAATACTTACCAAATTGAAAATTTTGAGGATATTCCTCAGAATATAAATATACCAAAGAAAATTGGTATAACGGCAGGTGCTTCAACACCGTCGTGTATAATTAAGGAGGTTATTGACAAGATGATTGAAAATCAAAATGGAGCAGAAAGCTTCGCACAAGAATTTGAGGAGTACGAAAAATCTCTGATTACTTTAAATACAAGGGATGTAGTTAAGGGAACAGTTATCGGGGTTAGCGAGAAAGGTCTCAGCGTTAACCTTGGATATAAATCCGACGGATTTGTTCCTGCATCTGAAGTAACAGATGATCCCTCTGCCGACATCACAAAAATGTATTCAGAAGGCGACGAAGTTGAAGCTTTCGTTGTAAGAGTAAATGATGTTGAAGGTGAAGTAACACTTTCAATGAAAAAACTCGAAATGATCAAAGGTGCAAAAGAAGTTGAAGCAGCTTTCGAATCTAAAGAAATTTTAACAGGTAAGGTTATTCAGGCAGTTAACGGCGGTGTTGTTGTAAGCTGCAAGGGTGCA
>JAZNBF010000009.1:0-16681 GCA_045586905.1 Clostridia bacterium | reverse complement strand
CGAGCTCTTTTATGTAAAGAGCGAAAGTATCTGTTAGGATGTTTACCCTGTCCTGCGTCTGTTTGTCTAAATCATCGGCAAGAACAAAGAAAAGATATCCGTCTTCCGTTTCATATCCGAACTTCACATTTAATACTTTTTCGATGCCATTTAAGCACGCAAAGATAACTGACGAAGCGGATGCACAAACAATATCATCACCGTCGGAATACTCGGCATGGCCTTTCATTTCGATTTTGATGATATTATTGCCATTTTTAAAAATATCAACCTTAATCATGATTATGCGTTGATTTTTTCAATCTGGACTTTTGTGTAGGGCTGTCTGTGGCCCTGTTTTGTCTTTTCGCCTTTTTTGGGCTTATACTTGAATACGATAACCTTTTTGCCTTTGCCGTTGGCTACTACTTTAGCATCAACGCTTGCTCCTTCAACAACGGGTGTACCGATAACGGCCTTTTCGCCGCCGATTGCAAGAACCTGGTCAAATTTAACGGTATCGCCTTCCTGAGCGTCAAGCTTCTCGATGAAGATCACATCACCTTCGGAAACTTTGTACTGCTTGCCGCCTGTAACGATAATAGCATACATAAGTTGTGCACCTCCCTCATCCAATCTCGCCAAAGTCAGGTATTGACTGAATATGTCAAGTTTGCGACCATCTTTGAGCGGTTACCGTAAAATTATACCACAAGGTAGAGTCTATGTCAACACTTTTAGTTATTATCTTTTTGTGCAAAATTTAAAAAAGTTATTGACAAAAAGATGAAAGTGTTGTATATTAACTGTATTAGGACACATAATACAGTTGCCGAAGGAGGCGAATATATGGTAAACCTTGACTATAAGGACAGTCGGAGCCTACATGAGCAGATAGCGGACGGAATTAAAGAATTGATTATATCAAGCGCCTTATCTGAACATGAGCAGCTCCCATCCGTGAGAGAGCTTTCGATAAGCCTTACTGTTAACCCGAACACTGTTCAAAAGGCATACAAGGAACTTGAGGCAGAAGGGTTTATATACAGTGTTAAGGGCAGAGGAAATTTTGTGTCACCCATGCAGGATGCAAAAAATGAAAAGAGACTTGAAGAGCTCTATGATACACTTGGCCATACAATAAAAGAGCTTTTGTATCTCGGAGAAGAGAAAGAAAAAATTATAAGCATTATAAAGGAGGAAACTTTATGATAAGAGTGTGTGATGTGACAAAGCATTTTGAAAGCTTCAAAGCATTATCAAACCTTTCGATGCATGTGAGAAAAGGCTGCATCTACGGTCTTATTGGACCTAACGGTGCAGGCAAGACAACAATTATAAATCACATAAACGGTGTAATGAAGCCGGAAAACGGAAGTGTTACAATAGATGGCAGTGAGGTATATGAAAACGAAAGCACAAAGCAAAGAGTGCTCAGCATTGCCGACGACTGGTTTTATTATGCAGGATATACTGTAAAGCAGATGGCTAAATTTTACGCCGATGTGTATCCCCTATTTAACAAAGAAAGATACCAAAAGCTTAAAGAGGTTTTTAAAATTGATGAGAAAAAGCAGATAAGAAAAATGTCGAAAGGACAGAAAAAGCAGGTGGCTTTCTGGCTTTCTCTCTCGGCGATGCCTGATGTGCTCATTCTCGACGAGCCTCTTGACGGACTTGACCCCGTTATGAGAAAGCAGGTGCTTAACCTTGTCATAGCAGATGTGGCAGACAGAGAAATGACTGTTGTGGTATCGTCACACAACTTAAGAGAGCTTGAAGACATCTGCGACTGGGTGGGAATTATATATAACGGAGAAATAATCATCGAAAAGCCACTCGACGACTTAAAGAGCAGTGTGTGTAAATATCAGGTATCTTTCAAAGAAGATATGGAAGAAAAACTACATAAGCTTGACGGACTTTTGAATATTTCAAAGACGGGCAGTGTGTACAGCATCATCACAAACGGTGATGCAGACAAGGCATACAGAGCACTTACGGATATGTCGCCCATACTAATTGAAAGAATCAGTCTTACCTTAGAAGATGTATTTATATATGAGCTGGGAGGTTTGGGTTATGACTTCAAAAACATCATTTTTTAACAAAGGAATATACAAATCGACACTCAAGAGATTTGCATGGGGCTCGGTGCTCTACTTTGTGCTGCTATTTATATCAACAGTGTTGAGTGTAATATCGACAAATCACTATTATCCGACAAATGACCCCGATTATTTTGTGAGAAGACCTCTTATTCTATCAAGCTCATATCTTGGTTTTCCTCTCTTTCTTAGCCTTGTGGTACCAAGTGTGACAGCGCTTATGGTGTACAGGTTTTTACATTCGAAAAAGCAGATAGTGTTCACCCACTCTCTTCCCATTGGAAGAAAAGCAAACTACATATCATCGCTGGCAGGAGGGTTTACTCTTATGGCAGTGCCGATTGTTTTAAATGCACTGCTGCTTATGATAACCTCTGTGTGCGGATATGAAAAATATTTTACGGTGGCAAACTGCGGAATGTGGCTTTTGTTTAACCTTGCAGCTGTGTTTATGATGTATGCTCCTGCAGTGTTTTCGGCAACCATTACGGGCAACAGCTTTGCAATGATTGTTATAAATATACTCTTTCACAGCATTCTGTTTGTAGGGGCAGCATCGACAGGGTTGATTGCAGAGGTATTTGTGTATGGTCTGCCGAGCGCAAATGATATGGCCGACGTGTTTGCCAGAACAAATTTCGTAAATATCATTATGAATCTACCCTATGACTTTAATGAGCCAACATTTTTGTATGTCGGTGAAATGTGCATTGCGCCGATTGTGATTTATGTCATTTCATATTTTGTGTACAAGAAAAGAAAGTCGGAAACTGCGTCGGATGTAGCAGGTTTTGCATCGCTTCAGGCAGTTTTCAAATATATGATAACATCTCTGGCATCACTTTTTACCTTTGCACTTTTTGAAGGAAGCGCAGGAGACAGCATAATATTTTATGTGATACTTGTTATTGTCAGTGCTATTTGTTATTTCGGTGCTGAAATGCTCATCAAAAAGACAACAAAAGTGATTTATGCATACAAAGGATATCTTGGGTTTGCACTCTCTTTTGCAATATTTATTTCAATCTTTGCTTTCACATCATTCTTTGGTTATGAAACAAAAGTGCCTGTGGCTGAAGATGTAGATTATGTTGCTGTGTATAACTATTATAACACCGAGGAAGAGCCTTTTACAAAAAACGATGATGTTATTGAAACTGCGCTTTCATATCACAAGGAATTTACAGAGGATATTCCCCTTACGGTGTCGGACACAGAAGCAATAGTGCACATAAAATACAAGCTGAAAGACGACTCCGTAATTCACAGACGGTATCCGGTGAGCCAGAAAAAAATGATTGATGTGCTAAACGAGGTGTACAGAGAAGATACCGACTACAAGCTCAGATGCGAATTTGGAAGTGTGCTTGAGAGCGACATTGTGAGAATAGAGGTTGACGGTAAAACCGTTAAAGAAGGAAAAGAAGAGCTTTTTGAAGCTCTGAAGAAAGATGTGGCAGAGCTTGACTATGACAAGCTTAACGACTACTATGATGTTTATGATGACAAAATGATTGCATCGTCGCCTTCATATTCGAAGGTTAATTACGGTTTGATAATAGAGTATGTTAAAGACGGTGAATATACCGAAGACGGCTACAAGGTTAACCGTTCATCATATTACAGTATAAATGACTACTATGTACACACATTAAGATGGATAGAGGAAAACGGGAACCTTCTTACAGATATGTATAAATATTAAAAAAATAACCGAAGGATTTTCCTTCGGTTATTTTTTATGAAAAGTTCTCTACTGAATAGTTATGGGCAAGAAGTTCTGTTTCGTCATCTAAAGGTTCAAGTGTGACATCACCGTATTTTTTTGAAAGTGCATTTTTCAATATATAATCTGCCAAAACAGGATTTTTGGGAAGAAGAGGACCATGGAGGAAAGTGGCAACAACATTTTTGTATACCAATCCCTCGTAGCCTGACGCACCATCATTGCCATGGCCATGAATTACTTTGGCAAGAGGTGAATAAGAGCCGATGTTCATCATTGCAGAGTGATTTTCAAAACCGACAATTTTTGTGCCGATGAGTTCGGACTCGCAGACAATGTTGCCAATCATCCTCTCCTTTCGCTCGGTGGAGAAAATGTCTAAAATCTCAAGTGCTTTTATTTTTTTGCCACCAGATTCAAAAGAAGAACCCAAAAGCTGAAAGCCACCACAAACTGCCAAAACTGTGCCTCCATCTTCGGCATAAGCTCTGAGGTCTTTTGCATGGGGCGTGAGATAGTCATTGACAGAGAGGAGTTCCCTTTCGGAGCCACCACCAATAAACACAATGTCGGCATCAGTAAAATCGGGTGTATCGAGGCGGTGACACCTGCAAACCTCTGTGCTGATGCCCCGTTTGGAGAGGCGATAGGTAAGTGCAGATATGTTGCCATTGTCGCCATAGAGATTGAGAAGATCAGGATAGAGATGGACTATTTTTATGTTCATTTTCTCTCCTCCTTTGCATCGGACATCCGTGTGAGATTGTCGTGGGCAGAAAACATGGCAGTGTAGTTAACAAGAACATAGCACACATCGCCATTGCCCGAAACAAGTTTTTCGAGGGTGTGGCGATTGTTATCGGCAACATTGACATCGGAAAAGTGTGCATATTTGAGACGGAGAGCCATATCGTATTTGCGTATGCCGGAGGCTGTGATGGATGTGGCATTGACATCGGAAAGCTTTTCAAAATCGACATCCCAGAGCCATGAAACATCCTTACCGTCACCTGCACCATCGTTTATGGCTATTAAGATATCTTTTGAACGGGGATCGGAGGCAAGGGTTGCTATGGCCTGATTGAAGCCTGCGGGGTTTTTGGCAAGGTTTAAAATAACAGTTTTGCCATTTATATAAAAAGGCTCCATACGGGCAATCTGAGGTTTGTAGGCATCGAACACATCGTTTATGCCATCGGACGAAAAGCCACATTCAAGATAGGCAACGAGCGATGCTATGACATTGTAGATGTTGTAAAAGCCTCTGTAATTGAGATTTAAAGAAATGCTGTGCTTACCAGAGTTGACTGTGAACGATATACCATCGGTGAGGTCTACATCGGAAGCGCAGTAGTCGAGGTTTGGTCTTTTGAAATTGCAATTGGGGCAGAAGTAGTCACCGAGCTGACTGTAATGATAGTAGTTATAGGAAAGCTCTGACGAGCATTTCGGGCAGAAGCGACCTTCCTTTGTTTCGTTTACACTGACACCTGCGCTCTCCCCTACACCATAGTATATGCACTTTTTGTCGCCTGCGAGGCGTGCGCTTAAGGGATCGTCACCGTTTAAGATGAGTGTGACATCGGGGAGTGAGTCGAGAGCTTCGTTCATTATGGCGATGGTGGTGTCTATCTCACCGTAGCGATCGAGCTGATCGCGGAAAAGATTGGTGACTATTATATAGTCGGGTTTAACATGGGGAACAACTCTTCTGAGGCTCGCTTCATCACATTCGATGGCTGCCGCGTCGGCTTTGAGTCGGCCAAAAACTGACACGCGGGAAATAAATGCCCATGCAACACCGGGGAGCATGTTGGCACCGATATTGTTGCAAACAACTCTTTGGGATGAGTGAGTGAGAAGAGAATAAAGCAGATTGTTGGTGGTGGTTTTGCCATTGGTGCCGCAGACAAAAATGATGGGGCCGCTGAGCTTTGAAGAAAGTCTTTTTAAAAGACAAGGTGAAATTTTGAGAGCAATGCCACCGGGAGCAGAGGTGCTCATTCTTCCCATCATTTTGCCAAGAATGGTGAGAAGCTTACAGGCTATGATTGCTATGATGTCTCTGATTTTTGTCAATATTATCAATTCCTTTTTGTGTGGGATTCTAAAACCGAATGAATGTGAGGCTCAGATTTTTTGAGAGCAAGGATTTTACCGTTTTTCATAAAGCAATGACATGATGTAGCCGAGGCAACAAGAACATTTGTGATTGCGCTTGTCATTTTGTACTTAAGGCAAAGCTTGACACCTGTGTAATTTAAAACAGAAACCTCAATTAAAATTTTGTCACCAAAGGTTGAGGGGGACTTGTAGTCGACACAGACAGATGTGACGGGAGATGTTATGCCCATATCTTCAACCATCTGATAAGAAAGACCTATGTGTTCAAAAAAGGCTACGCGCGCCTCCTCCATCCATTTGACATGATTGGAATGATGAGTAACACCCATTTTGTCGGTTTCGTGATAGGCAACGGTTTTTTCGTAAATAAACATAAAAATTACTCCGTATATTTTTTCCAGAAATTTATATAAATATTTTACCACAAAACCCGAAAATGTCAAACTTCTTTGTCTATTAAACGGTCATATTATGAAGATTTTTTCATAAAGTGGTAAAAGGCGGTGACATATATGATAGTGTGCGTTAACAAAAACAATAATGAATATAGATATTTCGTGAGTGATAAAAAGAAGTTTACAGAGCTTTCGCCCGAGGGAAATGAAAGCATTTTGCTAGGTGATGTGAGTGAAGAATATGACGGAGTGTGCACAAGTGACGGCAATTTTCACTTTTTGATTCAGTCGGTAACAGGTGAGCTTATATACTTAAAATCGGAAAGCGGAGTATGGAAAAAATACAGCATATTTAAAAGCAAAGATAACGAGTGCAAGATTAAAAATATAAAGCTCACATTTTGTGAAAACACACTTTGTGCATTCTACACAATAGATCATGCAGGTAAAATTATGCTATGCAGACACATTTTCAGCACATCCAACCTTTATCTGACACCGGAAATTGCAGATCTTACAGACCAGAGACGCGAGTTTTCTCTTTGCACAGATGACAAGGGTTACACACATCTCTTTTACAGAGATATTTCAGGTCAAAGGCAGGAGATTGTGTATGACAGAAGCTTTTTGAAGACAAGTCAGAAAAAAAGAGCATCGGGTGGCGACATATATAATTTCAGTGCTGTGAACAGCGGAAAGAGAATTGACAGTGTGTATATGTCGGTTAAGAAAAGCTATACTGCCCTTATGTACTCAGGAGAAGACGAGAGGGAAGAAAAAATCATCACCTTTGGCATATCAAAAAACACAAAGCCAGTGCTTATTGCAAACGGTGATGCAATAACAATATATTGGCAGGACAAAAGAAATATATTCAAAGTAGTGTCTGGAAATGGCGGAGAGAGTTTTTCAAAGCCGATGACAATTACGAAAAATACTGAGCTTGTGAGAATGAGAAGGTGTGGCATAAGACCCGGTGTGGTATATTCGGAACTTACGCTGACAAACGATTTGGTGACAGATATAAAACCAGCTAAGACTATGGAGAAAAGGAGAATTGCAATGGAGAATACAGACAGAAATGATGGCCGGATTACAGACAGAGGTGCAAAAGAGCTTACGATGAGACTTGGTAAAATGCAGGAGGAAATTGAAAAAATCGGTTTTGGAATTGACAGGGTGTGTGACTTTTTGAAAATGCTGACAGACTTTAAAAAAGATGCAGAGGAAGAATGTATGAAAGAGATTGCTGCATCATCAGACATTGGTGAAAAAGACGAGGAAAACATAAAGCTTTTTGAGAACATGAGCATAGACGAGGCATTGCCTGAAAACGACGAAGTGAAAATTGCTTTTGAGGAATAAAAAATCCCCGAAAAGGTATATCCTTTTCGGGGTTGTTTTTTAGGAAAGCTCTCTGCCCATGAGAACACCCATGACAGATGCCATCATAAGACCACGGGTCCAGCCACTTGAGTCGCCAAGACAGTGAAGTCCTTTGACATTTGTATTGAAATGCTCATCCATTTTGATGCGATTTGAATAGAATTTGAGTTCGGGCGAATAGAGAAGAGTCTCGTATGATGCAAAGCCGGGAACTACCTCATCCATAGCTTTGATAAAATTGATGATGTTGATCATTGCTCTGTATGGCATTGCGGCAGTGATGTCGCCGGCTACTGCATCGGGAAGAGTGGGTTTAAGATTGGACTCGGAAAGCTCTTTTTGCCATGTTCTCTTACCATCTAAAATATCACCGAAGCGCTGAACGAGGATTTTGCCTGAGCCGAGCATGTTGGTGAGTTCGCCAACCTTTTGAGCATAAGCTATGGGCTCATTAAAAGGCTCGCTGAAATTGTGGGAACAAAGAATGGCAAGGTTGGTGTTTTCGGATTTGAGTTCTTTATATGAATGACCATTTACAACTGCAAGGTCATTGTCATAGTTTTCCTGAGATACAAAGCCACCCGGATTCTGACAGAAGGTACGGACTTTATTTTTGAAAGGTGCAGGATGGCCGATGAGCTTTGATTCGTAAAGGACTTCGTTGACCTTTTCCATAATCTCTGAGCGCACTTCGACACGTACACCGATATCTACTGTGCCCGGCTGATGAGCTATGCTGTGTTCGGCACAAATTTTCTCAAGCCAGTCGGCTCCTCTTCTGCCTGTGGCGATGACGTTATGGTCGGCATAGATGGTCTGGGTGTCGGAGCCATTGGACACTATTACACCTTTGCACTCGCCATCTTCAAGGACGATGTCGGAACATTCATAGCCAAAAAGAATTTCTACGCCATTGTCAAGGAGATATTTTTCTATTTCATAATAGAGCTGTTGTGCCTTTTCTGTGCCGAGATGGCGGATGGGGCAATCGACAAGCTTGAGTCCTGCTTTTATGGCTCTTGCTCTGATTTTGCGTACTTCTTCGGTGTTCGATATGCCTTCAATGTGGTCATCGGCACCAAATTCGAGATAGATTTTGTCGGTGTAGTTTATCATTTCCTGTGCTTTTTGGGCACCGATGAGCTGAGGAAGGTCGCCACCCACCTCATAGGAAAGGGAGAGTTTGCCATCGGAAAAAGCGCCTGCGCCTGAAAAGCCTGTGGTGATGTGGCAATAGGGTTTGCAGGATACGCAGGTCTGCGTTTTGCTTTTGGGGCATGATCTGTTTTCTATTGCTCTGCCTTTTTCAACAATGAGTATACTTTTTTCGGATTTGTTTCTTAACATTTCAAGTGCAGTGAATATGCCTGCCGGGCCTGCACCAACAATTACAACATCTTTTTTCATTTTATTTCCTCTTTCTTTTTAGCACACGGGAATCGAACCCCGTATGCCTTAAATTTTTAAAATTTGCACACTTTTCATTTGTCGTCCTCGCAAGGCGTCAGCTTATACAAAATATTTAAAAACCGGGATGTTTGCCACCGAGGGCAAAAGCTCAAGATGTGGAAATTTATCTTTTATGATTGAAACCAGAAGTTCAATCACAATATGCTCTGTTTCATAATGGCCTGCATCAATTACCGAAAGACCTGCTTCATATGCCATGCGGGCAAGCGTATATTTTACATCGCCTGTGACAAGAAGGTCAACACCGTTTTCTATACACCAGTCTATGACATCGGCACCTGAGCCACAGTTGACTGCAACGGTTCTGACCGGTCTGCAACCATCGCCGATATATCTTACGCCCGGGGCAGAAAGTGATGAAATGCATTTTGAAAGCATATGGGAAAGAGTGGTGCCATCGGGGACTTCCCCTACTCTGCCAAAACCATAGGTGCTGCCATTATATTCACCACGGGGTTCAATCACAGTGGTGTTTGTTATGCCAAGAGTTGATGCCAAAAGGTCATTGAGACCACCTGACACACTGTCAAGATTGGTGTGGGCACTTATGAGAGATATGCCATGCTCTGCCATGAGCTTTATGGCACGGGTCTGAGGATCACTGTCGGTGAGTTTTTGGATGGGGCGAAACATAACGGGATGATGAGAAACTATGAGGTCAGCCTTTTTTTCTATGGCTTCTTTTACAACATATTCATCAACATCTAAAGACACAAGAACTCTTGAAACCACAGAGTCACTACTACCTACCAAAAGACCTACATTATCGCCATCAAAACACAGAGATGGCGGGCATATGGAATGTATGTGGTTTGTGATGTCTGATACTTTGGTCATAGCATCAGCTCCTTTTTAGTTTTTTATATATGGAAAGTTCGTGAGAATATTTTTCGATTTGCTCAAGGTCGGGATTTTTGGATCTTTTATGACCGTCTATAATCTTTTGGCAAACACCAATCTTATATTCAAGGTAGTTTTCAATTACATCGGGACTGTTTTCGGGAAGATTTTTGCCGATGTATAAAACATCATCGTCGGGTGTGCATCTGCCTTTTTGGACAGACATTATATTGTAGAACTTATCTTCTTCTCTTACAACATATTCATTTGTGATGTCAAAGCCATTGGAGAAAAGCCACGCCCGAACCTCAACGGGAGCAATCATGGGCTGAATGATGAGACGGGTGGAATCGGTTATGACATGTTTGCCTTTTTCTAATATATCGCAGATTAAAAGTCCGCCCATGCCTGCAATGACAATGACATCGGCCTCTCCTACGGAAAATGCCGAAAGACCGTCAGAAAGTCGAAAACTGGCAAATTCTGAAAAACCATGGCTTTTGATGTTTGTTTCGGCTCTTTTAAGTGGCATGGCATTGACATCGGTAGCGATGACTTTTTTTGCTCTGCCATTTTCAAGACAATAAAGAGGAATGTAGCCATGGTCTGTGCCTACATCTGCCAAAGTGTGACAGGATTCTATTAAAGATGCAATTTTTGAAAGTCGCGGGCTTAACTGCATGGTGTCCTCCACAAATTACCAAACGATTTCTGCCATTATAAATTGTAACACAAAAATCAGTTATAGTCAAATAAAAAAGCAACACACCAAATAAGATGAGTTGCTTTTGGAAAATTTAAAATATAAGTTGAATGATAGTACCAGATATGGCGCCTGTCAGATAGAGAAGTACTAAGACCATAAGGTTTTGCTTTCGGTTTTTATTGCGTCTTAGAAGGAGCAAAAGACCTACTCCCGCACTCGAAGTGAGACCCGAGATGAGAGAGCCAAAGGAAATGGCACCTGACAAAAAGCTCTCGGTGAGGAGAACTGACGCGGCGCAGTTTGGAACAAGTCCGACAATAGCAGACAAAAAGGGCTGAAAGAAAGAACCTTTCAAAAGCAAACCTGCCAAGTGCTTCTCCCCTATCTTTTCGATGGCAAAGCCGAAGATGAGATTGGCTATGAAGATAAAAACAAAAAGTTTTGCAGTGTGGATGAGAGCAGATTTTAAAATGCCATCATCGCAGCTTTCGCAGTTGCCATGGAAATGATCGTGTTTTTCTTCAATATGACAATGCTCAACATGGGTGTGCGGTTTATAGATGATGTCGATGAGTGTGCCAAAAACTATGGCTATTGCAAGCTTTGTCATAACAAGACCAAAGACAAGATATGCCTTGGAGGGTGTAGCAAGGATTATGGGAACTGCCTCGTCACTTGTGGCGATGAAAATTGCCAAAAGTGTGCCAAGTGTGATTGACCTTTTTGAGAAAAGATCGGACGCAATAACAGAAAAGCCACACTGAGGAATGGAGCCGAGAAGTGCTCCGAAAAGCGGAGCAAGTCTTTTGGATTTCATGAGAAAGTGGCTGAGGGCAGTGTTATTTTTGTGTTCGAAGCATTCTATTATAAGATAAATTATGAATATGAAGGGTATCACCTTTAAAGTATCAAAAAAAGCATGAGTCAAACAGTGCATGAGACACCTCTTGTGGATTTTATTTTTACTTTTGGATTATAGCACATTAAATGTTTTTAGTCAAACAGAGAAAAAGACAAAGCTTTTAGAGCTTTGTCTTTTTCATTATAATTGCTTCGGTTACATTGGTCAGTACGAGGTCTCCGTTTTGATTGAAAACATCAACGGTAACCTCCACAATGCCATTTTTGGGATTTCTGTCGGTGCAATTTGTGATAACTGCCCTGCCCGACAGCTTATCCTCGGCATAAACAGGTTTAAGCCATTCTATTTTTGCCGATTTTCCTGCAAGCAGCTGCTCGCCGAAAACATCAAGCTCTAAAAACTTTGTCCATACAGACATAAACGACATTACACCAGGAGCAATAAGTGCACCAAATGTTGTTTTTTTGGCATATTCTTCGTCTGTGTGGAGAGGGATGT
Organism: Clostridia bacterium; assembly: GCA_045586905.1. GTDB lineage: Bacteria > Bacillota > Clostridia > UMGS1810 > UMGS1810 > RGIG1828. Next base: position 4,587 of record JAZNBF010000009.1, on the reverse strand, counting down.
TGTCATAGTCTTTTGCAAATGAAATCATTTTTTCCTTTTCGATGACAACAGGCTCAAGGTCTATTTTTGTGCCGGGTATGATATCTTCAAAATACATATGTTAAATTCACAGCTTTCTTTTTTATTTAGCCAACAGAATAATCCTTTTTAAATCCGTGTGAGCCAAAGATTTGCCACTTACCTGCACCGAGTCTGTTCATAATTGCATTTCTTTCTTCAAGACACAGTGCGGGATCGGTATCGACTGATGTCATGAGAATGGGAGCATATTGATTATATTCTGACTGCTCTTTTGTCAGACCGTGGGTATTGATATAGATATCTCCGGTGATAGCAATATGATTTGAATAGTCAATGAGCACAATCTCGCCGGGCAAATGACCGCCTTTCCCTTCGTAAACCTCAAAATGCAACTGTTCAAAATCAAAAAAGCCGACCTGAACAAGTGGTTCTGTTTGATTTTCTGCATCTTTCCACAATACAGTTATCTTTTTGGGATCAACCGTTTTGTATGAAGTGAGAATTTTGCATATGTTTATATACGGTTTATGGAAATGATTTGATTCTCTGTATCCGTCTTTGCCTTCGTGTTCATTTTTGAGGCATTTTGCAGTTTTAGCACTTGTAATTACCTTATCAAACACATCAAGAAGCCCACAATGGTCCACATCTGCATGAGTCACAAGGATTGTCTTTTCCATTGTATCGAACGACGGGAAAATTTTTCTGTACACATCAAGCATTTCGTTTTTGTAACAAGCGTATCCACAATCTACAAACAAAACCTTTTCATTGCTTTTTATGATTATTGTGTTGCTTCCGCAAGGCGGCTCAACAAGAGTTATTTCGGTGTTGTCATTTATCTTGTGAGTACTTATGCGAGGATTGAAGTTTTCTCCTTTTGATTCACCTAAAAGTTCGGCAAATTTGCTGATACTGTCAAAGGTGCGATATGGTGACAAGCCTTGTTCATCGAGAGTCTGCATGGCAAGATTGACAGAAGTGAGGAGTTCACGACTCACTTCTCCACACAGGCCCATAACCTGAGATAATCCTGAAACATAGGTATTATAGAAAATACTGTTATCGTAAACTTTTTCGGAGCTGTTATATGTTATCACACGAACCCTGCAAAGCTTTTCGGCTTCTTTGAGGAACTTTGAAATCCTTTCGTAATCATCGACATAAAGTCCCATTTTGAAATATTGATAATCTGTTCCGTTTTCCTGAGAGCTTATGTAGGAAATGTTGAAATTGAATTCGTTTATGAGCTCGAGCACATTGGTTACACTTCCCGCAACGTCGGGAAGACGGAACTCTATCAAAACAATACTTGTTTTGGAGGTATTGTTTTGAAGGTATCCGATTTTTTCAAGCTCTTCATCTGCTTTTTTCAGTTGTTGCTCAGTGCCCTCTGCATCAATAAACAGAGTGTGTGAATCAACAGCTTTGTTGTAGCTTACACGGGTAATATTTATGCCAAGCAAAGAAAAGCACTTACTTGCTTTCAAAAAAGATCCTATATGGTTTGGCATGGATGTTACATAGGTTTTTTTCACTGAAATCACCACGCTTATATGCTTGAAGCAGAATTATTTATTCATTTTTTCAAGGTCATTTTTGCGGATTTCTACTCTTCTCACCTTACCACTGATTGTCTTGGGGAGTTCTTCTACAAACTCGACAATTCTTGGGTATTTATAGGGAGCAGTGTGTGTTTTTACATATTCCTGAATTTCTTTTTTGAGTTCGTCGGTGCCCTCGGTGCCCTTTACAAGAACTATGGTCGCCTTGACTATCTGACCTCTTACCTCATCGGGAACGGGAGTGATGGCACATTCCAAAACATAGGGAAGTTCCATGATAACGCTTTCGATTTCAAAAGGTCCTATGCGATAGCCGGAAGATTTGATGACATCGTCGATTCTGCCGACATACCAGAGGTAGCCATCTTCATCCATGGTTGCCTGGTCGCCTGTGTGGTAGTATCCGTCGTGCCACACTTCGTTTGTTTTTTCTTCATCAAGATAGTAGCCGATGAAGAGACCACAGGGAACACTGTCTTTTACACGAATACAGATTTCACCTGTGTCACCTGTTTTACATACATTGCCATCGGGATCGAGAACAACTACATCATAAAGAGGACTTGGTCTTCCCATAGAACCGATTTTTGGAGTGGAGCCGACAAAGTTTGCGATAGAAAGAGTTGTTTCTGTCTGACCGAAGCCTTCCATGATGGTGAGACCGGTTGCTTTTTTGAACTGATTGAACACTTCGGGATTCAGCGCTTCACCTGCTGTGGTAGCATATTCGATGGAAGAAAGGTCATATTTTGACAAATCTTCTTTGATGAAAAAGCGATACATTGTGGGTGGAGCACAGAAGGTGGTGATGTGATATTTTGCAAACATGGGAAGTATGTCTTCTGAATGGAAGCGATCGAAGTCGTAGGTGAACTGTGCTGCTTCGCAGAGCCACTGTCCGTAGAGTTTGCCCCAGAGAGCCTTGCCCCAGCCTGTGTCGGATATGGTGAAGTGGAGTCCGTCTGGGTTGACATTGTGCCAGTGTTTTGCAGTTGGATAATGACCAAGAGCATATTTATAGGAATGGGTTGCGATACGGGGATAGCCTGTGGTGCCCGATGTGAAGAGCATGAGCATCGGGTCGTTTCCGCACGGGGTGTTTTCGGTGCGATAGAAATGAGTGCTGAAGCGTTCCATTTCGACATTGAAATCGTGCCAGCCTTCTTTACTGCCGCCAACCAAAACCTTAACCATGCCGGGGAACTGTGATGCGGCTTTTTCTGCCTCTTTTGATACTTCTCCGTCGGCAGTGCATACAATAGCTTTTACCTTGGCAGCTTTATAACGGTATTCGAAATCGTGTTCGACAAGCTGATTGGTTGCAGGGATTGCGATTGCACCGATTTTGTGGAGAGCAAGCATAGAGAACCAGAACTGGTAGTGTCTTTTGAGCACGAGCATTACGGTATCGCCTTTTTTGATGCCGAGTGACTCGAAATAGTTTGCAGTTTTATTAGAATATTTTTTCATGTCGCTGAAAGTGAAGCGACGGTCGGTTTTATCGTTGGCAACCCACATCATGGCAAGCTTGTCGGGGTTCTTTTCGGCAATTGCATCTACGCAGTCGAAAGCGAAGTTGAAGGAGTCTTCATTTTTGAAAGTGATGCCATTGAACACACCGTTTTCGTCATAGGTTGATTCTATGAATTTATCGGCAACTGTTTCGTATTTAACAGTTTCTTTTTTTGTCTTTTTGGTAAGCACGGGTGCTTCGGGATATTCTTCGGATACAAGTCCGTTCTGAGGATTTAAAACAACTGCATGGAATTCGCATCCGCCCTCAGAAACTGCAACCATACCGTGAGGGATGATGCTGTTGTAGAAAATGGAATCACCCTCATTGAGAACATCTATGTGATTGCCAACCTGCACTTTAAGTGAGCCTTTTACGATAACATCAAATTCCTGACCGTTGTGGGAGTTGAGCTTTATGGGAGCATTCTGTTCCTCTTCGAGATAGGGGAATTTAACCAAAAAGGGTTCGGCAAGCTTATCTCTGAACTTGGGGGCAAGGTTGTCATATTCAACACCATGTTTTTTGACAATTTTGAGGCCTTCGCCTTTTCTTGTGATAGCAAATGAGGTAAGAGTTGTGCTTGTGCCTTCCAGCAAATCGACAACCTCAACGCCACATGCCTTTGCACATTTGTAGATAAAGGTGAAGCTGAAATCGGTTTCGCCCTCTTCTAAAACTTTGTAGTCTTCGACAGATACACCTGTGAGCTTTGCAAGTTCTTCCTGAGTGTAGCCTTTTGCTTCACGGAGGTCTTTGATTCTGCCTGCAACTTCTTTCAAACTGTAATCCATTGTTTTTGTCTCCTTTCGATTTTTGACAAATCTGATATTTGGTTACAAATCTGAATAAAACAAAAAACCCGTCTCAAAGATAACTTTGAGACGAGTTATTATAACCCGCGGTACCACTCAAATTACGAAAAATCTTCGTCACTTACCGGACTCTAACAAGTCCTTTGCCTTTACGCAGCATTACGGAAGGAGTCTACTCGGCATTGCCTTTCGGTCCTCCGACTCGGAGGTGATGGGTCATTGGAAAGATCGGCCATTGCCTCGCACCACCCGGCAACTCTCTCAAGGCTTCACAATCCGACCGTCCTCGTCGCAGTCGTTCTTTGTGATATTCAAATTTGAATGTATTATACTCCTATGAATTTGATTTGTCAAGGGGTTTTTGAAAAATTTTTTTGTTCTTGACTAAAAAAAAGAAAATCCTCGAAATGAATTTTTATTATTTTCCAAAAAACCGTACACAAAATAGTGTATAGTGAATAGTGAAGAGGTAATAGTGAATAAGTAAAAATCCAGAACCAAATAAATTTAATGTTTTTTAGTGATATTCCAACTTCGATGGAGTGATATTTTTGATAAATCAAAAGTGCTATTGAAACCTTAGGTTTCAGTTATATTTGCCTTTCAACTGTGCGAAGCACAATATCACTTGGCGTATGCCAAATAAAACTACACAGCAATATAACTTGCCATA
>JAZNBF010000008.1:0-45099 GCA_045586905.1 Clostridia bacterium | reverse complement strand
ATGCGTCGTCTGCGGAAACAGATCAACTGCGCACGCCTTTTTCAGCTCGTAGCCAAAATCTCTGAGGATTGCCACATCGCGCGCAAGAGTGGCGCTGTTGCAGGAGACATACACTATTCTTTCGGGATTTATTGTCTTAAGCAGGCTGAGAAGCTTCTCGTCGCAACCCTTTCGGGGTGGATCGACCACTGCGACATCACATCTTTTGCCCTCATTAAGAAGTCCCTCCACAACCTCGGTGCAGTCGCCGCAATAAAATTCTGCATTTGTGATCCCGTTGAGATGAGCATTTTCTTTGGCATTTTCTATGGCATCGGGCACTATCTCAACCCCCACCACAGTCTTTGCGTGTCTCGCCATATAGAGACTTATGCTGCCCACTCCCGAATAGAGGTCGAACACGGTATCGTCTTTGGAAAGTGAGGCATATTCGAGAGCTTTTTGGTAGAGCTTTTGCATCTGAGTGGTGTTAACCTGAAAAAAGCTGTGGGGCGACACCTTGAAAACAAGGTCATCCACATTCATGTGAATATATCCGTCACCATAGAGCACAATATTTTCTCTGCCCAAAATCACATTTGTGTGTTTGGTGTTTACATTCTGAACAATAGTTATCTTGCCAAGCGAAGAAAGCTTTTTTGCAAGAGATTCGATGTTTTTTAACGGTTTTGAAGAATTGGTGACAAACACAACCATCAGCCCGTCTTTGCCGCATCTTGCATATATGTGCCTTATCACACCTCTGTGAGAGCGTTCATCGTAGGGAGAAAGCTTTTCTGCCTTTATGTATTCCATGGCCATTTCCATGCAAATGTTTATGCGCTCATCCTGAATAAGACAGCTCTTGCAGGGAGCTATGGTGTGGCTCTTGGGCGAATAAAAGCCCGAAACCACCTCGCCACCTGACATGCCGACGGGGAACTGCGCCTTGTTGCGATAGTTAAACTCATTATCTGCCCCCACAATATGTTCATATGTAAACTCATCGGGAGCATAGCCACCAATGCGCACAAGGTTTGAAAACACAAAATCGGACTTGAATTTAAGCTGTGCATCGTAGCTTGTGTGCATAAGAGTACACCCTCCACAATCACAAAAAGACGGACATGGACTTGTCCGTCTGCTTTGAGAAGGTGTTATAATTTCAATTATTCTGCCAAAGCCATAGGTTTTGTTTGTTTTGGTAACTTCAAACCTCACAAAATCACCTACAACTGCACCCCTTATGAATATGGGATACTGGTCTGCCTTTGCCACACCGTCACCGTTTACCGTGAGGTCTGTGATGTGTGCTTCCAATATGTCATTTTTTCTTATCATTGCTCATCCCTCAAAAGTGAAACTGCTATTTCGGCATTGCGTTTTGCCTTTTCTTTCATTTCTATGCAAAGCTTTCCTATCGTGTCGGAAGCATTATCGGCATAATAGGCATCGATAAGGTTTGCAAGCTCGCCATATGTTATATTGGCTACATCGGCAATATACTTTTGCTGGAAATATTCCATAAATCCGTCTATCTTGGGATCGTACCTGATGGCAATAGCGCCCACACCGTTGGAAACTGCATACACAAGTGAGTGGAGTCTCATTGCAACAACAAGGTCTGAAAAGCTTATGACGCCAACCGATTCTCTAATGGAAAGCGGCGTGCTGACCACATATGCCTTTGTGTTCATTTTGTCTGTGATAGATTGGGAAATTTTTACATCGGAAGGATATTGCATTGGCAAAAATACAATTTGTTTGCCATATTTTTCGGATGCATAGTCAAGCACTCTTGCCATGTTTTCTTCAAAATCGGGTGCAGCATTTTTCCATTTTCTCAGGGCAACACAAATATAGTCGCCAAACGGAATGTCGTTTTTGGCAAAAATCATTTTTGTGTGCTGCTCATCCTCACCCACAAGAGAAATTGCAGGGTCGGCAGTAACCTCTGCCTCTATTGTTACACCAATGTCTCTCAGCACTCCGAGTGATTTTTGTTCACGAAGGGTGATACGGTCTACGCAGGAGTTGAGCACCTTTGCTGTGAGGCGACGGTTGCTGTTTTTGTTTACAGGGCCTATGCCGCTCGCTATCTGCATAACCTTCATGCCCCTGTGCTTTGCAAAGGCAATGATGAAAAGGTAGTACCAAAGTGATTTTGAACTTGTTTCGTCCTGAATGAGTGAGCCGCCACCCGACAAAAGCGCTGTGGAGCTTCCAAAGAGCTTTGTGAGAGAGAAAGGCGAAATTCTGCCAAATGCATCGACACCAAAAACCTTCATTGTCTGCAACGGATTTGACGAAAGCACTGCTATGCGGGCAGAGGGCATATTTCTTTTGAGATCGGTTATGAGCGACAGAAGAAGTGCATCGTCGCCCGAGTTGTTAAAGCCATAATATCCGCTGAGCACAAAGTCATAGCGTTTTTCCTTTTTGTAGTCGTCTATTATGGTTTTGTATATTCTTATGTGATCGTCACAGAGCACATCGGCAGAGAAGCGCGATGTGGCAACACGGTATATGTTGTCGCCCATGGTCTTCAGAGCAGCCTTGTCGGAAACGACGGAGAGGAGCTTTTCGGCAAAGTCGGCTTCGTTTTTGCTTTCAAAAAGGATGCCTGTTTCACCGTCTTTCACAAGCTCTGGAATACCACCGACTCTGCTTGCAATAATGGGGCACCTCAAGCCTGCGCCCTCGAGCATTGAATAGGGAAAGCTCTCACAGTGAGAGGTGAGAGAGTTGAGGTCGATAAAATTGAGAAAACCGTTCATGTCGGTAACAAAACCGAGAAAATGAATGACATCATTCATGCCCAGCTCGTCACACAGCTTGCGGAGATTGTCTTCTTCGGCTCCTGTGCCTGCAATGACAAAACGGAGGTTTGGATTTTTTCTGTATGCAAGAGAAGCGCCCTTAATAAAGGTGTCGACACCCTTAACAACATCAAAACGGGCAGCTATGCCAACATAGGTAAGGTCATCGGAAAGCTCAAGGTTATATTTTTTTGCAAACTCCTCTTTGGTTGTAACGGAAGAGAGGTCTGTGTTATAGTCCATGCCATTGTAGACGGGATATATTCTCTGAGGCTTAAATCCGCGGCTCACGAGCATATCTTTGAAGCTGTCGGACACGGAGATAAAATAGTCGAGCTTTTTGAGTGAAAGAGAATTGAGATTTGTGAAAAACAGTTTTTTGAAAAAGGTGTCAAAGTCGAGAAGATAGTCACTGTGCATGGTTGTGACAACAGGTATGCCGATTTTCTTTTTCAAAAACATGCCAATAAAGTTGGCTCTGGCACCGTGAATGTGCAAAATTTCGATGCCTCGTTCATTTATAAAGCGTCTGATATCGGCTACAACCCTGAGGTCGAAACGGTTTTTCTGCTCAAAGAGAATTGTCTCAACATCTTTCTCTAAAATCTCTTTATAGAAAACCCCCTGCATAAGACAGCCAACCACAACCTCGCAGTTCTGTTTGAGCTTGTCCACAAGAGTAAACACATGGGTTTTGGCACCGCCCGAGTCGCCGCCGCTTATAAGATGCATTATTTTCATAAATCTCACCTCCGGCAAAGGATTTGTTTTTTATCAGAAATATAATTTGTAAGTGTCGTCCAGCAGTTTGTCAAGATTGAACACTGTGTCTACTGCTTTTATTGCATTTTCCGAATATTTCTTTCTTAATTCTTCATCGGTCATCATGGTGTGGATGGCATTTGCCATGGCATCGCAATCGCCATATTCCACAAGAATGCCGCAATCGTTTTCGGGTGAAAGAATGTCGCCATTTCCGCCCACATTTGTGGCGATGACGGGAAGAGATGCGTCCATTGCCTCAAGTATGGCAAATGAAAGAGCCTCATAGCATTTGGCACTGTTGATGTAGAGGTCGCTGATTTTAAGTATTTCGCCTGCATCGGTACGGTAGCCGAGCTGAAGAATTTTGTCTTCGAGGCCTTTGGAGCGTATGAGAGCAGTTATTTCGTCCCAGAGCTCGCCTTCGCCAAGGATGAGAAGAGCAAACTTTTTATCGGTGAGCTTTGTGAGCTTTTCGATGGAATTGGTAAGATAGTCGAGGCCCTTTGCTATGTGATAGCGGGCGAGAGTTGTCATAACAAATGTGTCTTCGTCGATGCCAAGCTCTTTTCTCAGGTCTTCTTTTGCGCCTGTGCGGGTGTGGGGTTTTATGCCATTGTAGATGACCTCTATCTTGTCGGCTTTCACACCGTTGCCTATCATGAGGTCTTTACCGTTGTTGCACACAGAGATTATTTTGTGGTTTTTCTTTGTCATAATCCTGTTGGTTATCTTCCAGAGGAAGTTTGTTTTGAGTGTGAGATGGCAAGTGTACACCACCTTTGTGCCGCTGTAATATTTCTGAGAAAGAATTGCTATGTAGTTTTCTCTCGGATATTGAGCGTGAATAACGTCTATATTGTTTTCACGACAATAGTCTGCCAGTGCTTTGGCTGCCTTTTTATCGAAAGGATGACGCATTTCAAATTTGAATGTGGGAATGCCGAGATTCTTCACATCTTCCGAAAGCTTACCGTCGATGCCATAGCCAAGATAGCATTTTGTGTCGGCACTCTCGTAGGTTCTTATGAGATTATACACATATTTTTCGGTGCCTGCGTTTCCTGCATAGTTGATAAGATAAAGAATTTTCATCTTTGGTGTGCCCTCCTTCTGGGTTCTTGTCTTGATTATTTTTGCGGGATTGCCACCAACGACGGAATAATCGGGTACGTCTTTGGTGACAACTGCACCTGCAGCAATAATTACTCCGTTGCCTACGGTTACACCTGGAAGGATTATTGCATTTGCTCCTATCCACACATCGTTTCCTATGGTAACCTTCTTCTTGGGTGCAGTCTGGAGGCGCATGGGCCTGTATATATTTTCAGTTTCGTGGTTTTGAGTGTAGATGCTCACATTCGGCGCCATCATAACATCGTCACCGATGCTGAGCGGCCCTGCTACGCGGCAGTTTATGCCAAGGCCCGAATTGTTGCCTATGGAAATGTCTCTGCCCGAGGCAAAAAACGCTCCGTGCTCTATGTTGACATTTTTGCCCACAGCACTAAGCATGCGCCGAGCAAAAAAAGCTCTTATTTTTTTTGAGCCAAAGCTATATGGCACATCCGATGACGGAAGATGCCTTGCATATAGGTAGTACATCGCATAGCTTATGGCAAAAGAGATTTTGCCCATTTTACCACTCCTTTTATTTTGACATTTTAAAGTTTTTTATGGCTTCAATTCTGAAAACAAAGCCGAAAGATGCATAAGAAATCACTCCCGAAACTGCAGGAACAATAAGCTTTAATGCCCTTGCAAAGAAGCTGTCGGAGATAAGATATGCGCCAAGATATGTGCTGACAAGGTGTACTATAAAAAGCATTATCGCCGAACAGATGACTGACTTTATGATTTCTGTCCCCATGCCTTTTGCAAATGCTCCGATTTTTCTTCTGAGCTGATATAAAAGATTCAAAAGACCGATGATTGAAGAAATTGAATATGCAAGAGGTATGCCGTAGGCGCCCAAGAGAGGCATAAACGAGAGGCTCAGCACCACATTTGCAAACATGATGACAAAACCGTTGACTGCTGAAATTTTAGTGTTTTTCACAGAATAAAAAGCACGGTCCAAAATTTCCTTAAGTCCTATTCCTATGATGCCGAGTGAATAGAGACAAAGAAAAACCTCTGCTTTGTCAACTGCGTCGCCCGTCACCTTGCCCCATGCAACAAGAAAGTTTAAAAGCGGCTCTCTCACCGAGATGAAGCCAACACTTATGGGGATGAGAAAGGCTGACACTGTTTTTAATATGCCGCCCAGAGTGTCTTTATATTCCGACATGTCACCTTTTGCCGCACTTTCGGAAAGACGCGGGTATATTACTGCTGTGACCGAATATACAAAAGCAAGCACAAGCTGAATGGTTATGTTCTGCACAAAGGTGAGAATGGTAACAAGGCCTGTCTCATAGCGTGCAATCATGGTGGAGTTGAAAAGCATGTTGAGCTGATATGCCCCCACACCCACGAGCACGGGGAGAGTCATTTTGGCAGACTTTATTATGTCGGGGTCTTTCAGCCTGAAACGAGGACGGTATTTGTAGCCGCCTCTCACAAGTGGCGGAATGAGAATGAGCGCCTGAAGCGACAAACCGACAAGGCTTGCATAGAAAAGTCCCGTCACACCGAAGCGGCCAGACAGGAAAAGCACATAGCCAATGACTATGAGCGAGCTCGGAACGCTCACAAAAGCAGGAAGAGAGAATTTGCCCTCAGCCTGAAGCATGCCCTGAAAGATGTAGTTCCACGCATAGAAAAACATCACCGGCATGACTATCATAAGACATTTTTTTGCATATGCAAAGTGAGAGGCATTTTCAGAAAAGCCTGTGAAGCCCACAAGAATGGGCGAAATGCATATGCCAAAAACAACAAGCACAAAGGTGAGCACGGTAGAAACCGTGATGATGTTGTCGGCAAAAAGCTTTGCCTTATCGTTGTCACCCACTGCCCTGTGCCCCACATAAATGGGAATGACCACTGTGGAGAGCGCAGTGCCGATGGCTGTGAAGATGATGTTTGGAATGTTTATGGCATAGGAATAGATGTTTATGTAGATGTTGTCAGTGCCGAAAACCGACATATACAGCTGAGAGCTGAAAAGAGACAAAAGCCGGGAGGCTATCATTATCACCATAACAGAGCCGATAAGAGAGCCTATGTTTTTCTTTTTCAAAGGTTACACCACCGTTTTTTTGCACTTGAAATTCATTTCCTGTGTGCTTAAGCAGTTGCGTTAATATCCGAACCCGTTTTAGGTGCGTGTTTTTACGCCACTGCATTGTTAAAATACTCGCAAATGCGTCAGCATTTACTGCGTTTTTGCCTCGCATTGCCGCAAAAACACAGCAACTAAAATTGTTCCAACCAAAATCAAGATAAAATTGTTTGTTTTTCGAGGCGAAAGGTCGAAGGAATACTGGCGTATTTCAAGACCGACAACGATGAAAAACTGCTATTTTACTTGATTTTGGCGAGTTCGGATACTGACGCAACTGCTTATGGTTTCCAATATATATTTTCTTTTATAACTTTGGCAGGATTGCCTCCGCAAAGAGTGTGCGGCGGCACATCTTTTGTGACCACCGAGCCTGCCGCAACAACTGCGCCCTCGCCTATGGTGACACCCTTGAGAACGGTTACGCCACAGCCAATCCACACATTGTTGCAGATTTTAACAGGTTTTATGTTTTCTTCGTCGGAGTTGAATTTGTGATAGTCACGGTCGAGGATGTTACAATCCCACGAGATGTCACACCCAGAGCCTATTTCCACAAGGGAGCCTGCATGAATCTCGGTACGGTCGCCGATGTAGGTGCGGTCACCGATGATGATGCGGGCTTCGCTGTCAGCTCCATAGGCACTGAGCTTGACACCCCTGTGCAAAAGCACCCTGTTGCCCACGCTCACGCTACCGTTTGAGCGCCAGATGCGCACGCCCGATTCGACACGGAGAAGAGAGCCCGATGAAGCAAATTTATATCTTGTCAATATACCTCTGACAACTGCCAGAGCATTTGTTGCAAAATCTCTCATATTCATAACATCACTCTTTCCAAAGTATATGTAAGCATACATATTCATTTTATCATAAACCCTGCTTTTAGTCAACACAAAAGCACTGCCTAAGATGGTGCTCCTTGGGGATAATTTGGTTTTGGCTTGTTGTTTTCTTTTTATGACTCCTCTAAACTGAAAAATACCTAACCCAAAACTGCATTTCCCACTCAAAAATCTCGATTTTGAGTGCAGAACACGGAAAAATGCCGAAGGAATCCCGGCGGATTTCAAGGCGTTTTGACACAGTTATGCGCCAAAATAGAGTTTTTTGAGCAATTTGTCCCTGAGGAGCACCGCCTAAAGTGCAAGTCTTGACTAATAAAAGCTAATGTTGTATTATATATATTAGTATATTGTGGAAAGATATTTCCGAAAGGAGTGACGATAGTGAAAGGCAGTGCATACATTTTAGTAGTGCTTGGCATACTTTTTGCAAAATGTCTCGGATTTTTAAGAGACATAGTTTTTGCATCGAGCTTTGGCGCAAGCGAATACACCGACATATATTTCCAGATTTTCGGCATTGCCAGCCTCATTTTCACCGGCATAGGCAGTGCACTATCCACTCTTGTCATAAAAAATCTCAACAAACCCGAAAACAGAAACCCTCAGAGGCAAAAGGAATATGTGGCTCAGTTCATTGCAAAAACTTCTGTTGTTGTAGCCATTGCTATTGCAGTGATGTATCTTCTTTCAGATGTGCTTGTTAATCTTCTTCTCCCCGGACTTGGCGAGCACATGCACCATGTGGCAGCAGATATTTTCCACATAATGCTTCCAAGCTGCCTTTTTGTTGTTGTGGCCTACATCATGTCGGGCGCACTTCAGAATTCGGGAGTGTTTTTTGTCACATCGGTGATGAGCCTGCCCTACAACATCGTAATCATCGCATCACTTCTTGTGCCGGAAACAGACATTTTCACCGTCAGCATAATCACCACCATCGGCTGGTTTTTGCATGTGGTTGTGCTTTTACCGAGCTTTCTTAAAAAAGGATTCCGTTTTTCTCTTTGCACAGGCAGAAACGGTGCGAAAGGCAAAGAAAACAGAGAAGCAGTGTTTATATTTATCTCGGGCATGATGTTTCAGCTTGTGTTTGTTATCGACAAGGCATCGGTTTCGTCGGTTTCGGGCGCAGCTTCCACCATCAACTATGCATCCAATCTTTTTGTGACAATAGCAAGCGTTTTCGTTGTTGCAATGAGCAATGTTTCATATCCGTCTATCTGCCGCCATTTTGAAAGCGGCAACAAAGACATGGTGAGAAAAATTCTCGGCTACATCATAACCGTGCTCCTTGCCATATTTGTGCCATTTATTCTCACGGTGTCGTGCTTTGGCAAAGACATCATCACCCTCCTCTACGAAAGAGGCGAGTTTACTTCAAAAATGAGCGCAGAAACAGCTCTGCTTTTTGCGATATATACCTTCGGCATTTTCGGATATGTGTGTCAGGAGCTGCTCAACAAGCTCCTCTACCTCGACGGAAAATATCGTTACACAGTGGCAGGCACACTTCTGGTTGTTATTTTAAAGCCTTTTGTGAATTTTATTCTCTGCAAGGGAAATGCATATATGACTGCCCTTTCAACAACTGTTTTGTTTTTCGTCTATGCATTATGCATCCTCTGGGCAATATCCAGAAGCATTGGCAATTATATCTCAAAAGAGCTTATACTCAATGTGTGCAAAATCACATTTTCGGGATTGCTTGCATTCGCAGCATACAGGCTCACTGCTCTTTTCAGCCTGCCTTTTGCAGACACTGCCATACGCTTTTTACCCCGTCTGCTTATTTGTGCACTTGTGTATGTCGCATGCATCTTTGTTACAGGATGTGCACGGTATATAATTGCAGGGCAGAAAAACACCCTGAAGCAGGAGTGATTGTATGAAAAGAAGAAATGCTCTTATAATACTTGCAGTAATTATATCACTCGTGTGTGCCCTACCCTCTTTTGTGACAAGAATTGATTACGAATCGTCACACACATGTTTTGAGGTTGCTCCGGTGCTCACACCCGACATAGCGGAAAAAGAGCTTGAGTTTTTCAAAGAAAACGGTATAACCCTTCTTATTTCAGATGAAACCGATTCGGATTTTGACCACGGTCAGATACAAATGGCAAAAGAGCTTGGGTTTGACATAGCACTGAGAATAAACATCGGCGAAAAATGCGAGGACGGTTTTGAAGAAAAGCTCGATTTGCTCGTTAAAGAAAATGATATAAAATACATGCTCATATCAAGGCACAAAGATGCCAAAAACTATGATGCTCCTCTTGAAAGAGTTATAAAAGACAATGCCATGACGGTGGTTGTGTGCGAAAACATAAAGCAGCTCTCAAACGAAATGCCAAAGGGATATGAAAGATATCTTGATGCAGCCGGCGGGCGCCTCATGAGATGCTACACCACATTGAAAAATCCTGCGGGAGGACTCAATTCGGAGGTTTCGCCCCATGAACTTGGCGAGCTTTTGTATCATCACATGGCAAATTCCCTCTGTGACAGAAACACCGAGTTTATGGCACTCAATGTCATAGAAAACAGCTCTGTCACAAGAGATGAAGCAATAAGACAAACAGTAAATGCCGCAAAAAGATTTAAAGAACACGCCACTCGTTCAGGCTATGAAGAGGGAAAAAACATAAGCCTCAAGGGCTATGAAACAAACCTTCGCCTCGCCTCTTCGGCATCGGTTATGATTTGCTTTATCATGGCACTTGTCATGATTGAAATTCTCCTCAAAAAAAGAATGGCTCTCCTTGAGTGGTCATTTTGCATTTTTGCATATGTTGCTTTCGGACTTGTATATATTTTGCCGCAAAGGCTAATTTTGCTCGTGCCATCGGCATTTGCCCCGATGAGCTCCATGTTTTCGTTCAGCGTGACCATGGCCGCGATAAAACATGTAAAAGACAAAGGCTTTTCGTTTTTTTCGTCAACTTTTATTGTTTTTGCATCGGCTCTTATTTCGCTCCTTTTGGGCGCAGTCTTCCTTGGTGCAATGCTTTCGGGCACTGACTACTACCTCAACAACCTCATATTCAGAGGCGTAAAGCTTTCGCTTGTTTTGCCCGTTTTATATTCGCTCGCATTCGTGTGGATATATGAAAACAACCGTCTCAATTTGTCTTGTGAGGGCATCGGAAAAGTCTTTTCAAAAATAAGACTTTCTCACATCATAGCACTGGCAATTGCCGCAGCAGCTTTGTTTGTGTATGTTACCCGAAGCGGCAACGCCAAAATTTCACCGTTTGAAAATGCTTTCAGAAATTTTGTGTCGGAGATATCGGGCGTAAGACCGAGAACAAAGGAATTTGCAATCGGCTGGCCTTGCCTGGCACTTTCAGTGTATTTGTCTTATCGCTCAATGCCAAAGCTTTTGAAAGAGCTGTTTTTTGTGGGCTCTTCGGTGCTTTTTGCATCTGTCACAAACACATTCTGCCATGTGTTTGCCGACTTTTCGGTGTCGGCTCTTCGCACATTGAACGGACTTTTGTTTTCAATTCCTGTCATAGCCTTGCTGATTTTGTGCGCAAAGTTGTTTGACCCGGCAAAAAAGAAACGCACCTGACGCGCAAAAAGAAGGGGATGTAAAAAACAAAGGTTTTTTACATCCCCTTTTTATGTGAGATTTTTAGTTTTTATTTTGCTTTCTTGCGCATCTTACTGCACAGAGAAGCACACCCACAACTATCCAGAATACAAACATCACTCTCGGATAGAACCATATATACTCTGCACACGCTGTGAAGCTTATGCCGCAAAGTGCGCTGATGCATGCAATTATTGTGCATTTAAGCTCTTTTTTTGCACCCGAGATAACCCCTAAGCCTTTTTTGATGGCACCGAAGATGAAAACAAGAAAGCTCATCGCTCCCACCACACCAAGCTCAACCAAAAGCTCAAGATAGAGCATGTGGGAATGGGGTGCCTTTGCCGCAAAAATATGGGCAAAGGGTTTGTAGGAGGCTGTGAATGCTTCGGGGCCTATGCCCACACCCGTCAGCCATTTCAGACGGGCAAGCTTTAAAACACCATCCCAGAGATAAATTCTGTATGAGTTGGATGTATCGTTCATGGAGCCGATTGTAAGAATTCTGTTGAAAACAGACTGTGGCAAAAACGGAATGGCAACAACCACAATGACAAAAAGAGGAATGAGAAGCCTCCAGTCGTACATAATCGCAAACACAACGGTTGCTATTGCAAAAGCAACATAGCACGAACGGGAATATGTGGTGCCGAGAGCTATGAGGCACACTGCAAACATAATGGCAAATATCGCTTTTCCTCTCTTGTCTTTTGCACATATTATGAGTGCATAGAGGAAGGGAATAACGAGTACGATTGCCTCTGCAAAATTGTTTGGATTGTCAAATGTGGAATATGCTCTGCCGGGCATGCCGGCATTAGTATATATATCGGTGAGAAGAAAATCGACAGGCACACCTACAATTGTCTGATATATTGCATACAGACACATAGCAAAAAGTGCCGAAGTGATTATTGTAACAAAGCCCTTAAGATGCTCTGCATCATCTATACTGCCACATATGAGAAGAGAAAAAACTATTGACGAGATGAAAAACAGTGCAATCCTCACACCGTCGGAAAGCACGGGCGACATCAAAGCTCCGCCAAGGATTGAAACCAGAAACGCTATCAGCGAAAGAGGGATGCCCTTTGTGTTCACAGAAAAACGCGAGCCCGAAATGCGCGAAACATAGTAGAGAAAAGCAAAAAGGAAAGCTCCTCCCACTGCATATATATTGTTCCACACCTTTCCCGGAAACACCATCATTATGGCAAAAAATGCGCCCAGCATATATTCAAAACGCACAAACGGGAAAGAACGAATCCATCTGCACGCCGCAGCTGTATATCCTGTTCCAAGGCATTTTTTGAAAAACGGAACCAATCTTTCGGGAACCGACAAAAACCACGAAACAACCCGTGAGGTCAGATTGTAAAACAAAGACGAACCGTACATTTTTTCAAATGCCGAATCACACAGGAAAAATCTGCGGGTGATGCTTGTGTGAAAGAGCTTTTGGATATATGCTGCAAAACCATAGATGACCTTTTTGGTGCGTGAGGTGTTATATGACGCATAAAGCCTTTTTAAAAACGACACCACAAGGGAAAAAAGCTCATGTGTTGCCGAGGTCCTATACAGAGCAAAAAAGCTTTTGATGCGCAAAAGAAGGGCATAGGTCAAACTTTGTTCAAACATGCCTTTTCCTCCCCGATTTTATTTCTTTTCTATGCCTGATATACGACCGTAAAGCTTTGCTTTGCCGGCATAAAGTGTCATGGTGTGGCCCACAACATATTTGATTTTTTCAACTTCAATGCCATGGTCAAATGCGTTGCCTTTAACCTCAACCTTAAGTGCCACACTTTTGTAGCCTTCTTTTGAGGATTTCACAATCTGTCCCTGATCGTTGGCAGCAAACGAAACCGAATCGCCAAATTCAACATCCACAAGCTTTCCGAGCTTATGGCCAAAGGCTTCATCACTTACAACTGTGCCTTTGTCTATCATTTCGGCAGCAAAATCGGGAACCTCTTCGAAGAAATAGGACATGATGTAGGTCTGATTTTTTGCAGCATCTGCTGCACCGGAGCCGTTCTGAATGGAATCGCCAAACAGATTGGATGCAACAAAGGCTATAACTGCCACTATGACGAGCAGGACAATTGCATCGATAATATTAAACTTAAATTTTTTCTTTTCTGACATATCTGTTACCTCTTTTCAATTTGATATGTACATATTTTACCATAAACCGTAAAAACAGTCAACAAAACTTATATAATACTAAATGTTAATTATTTGTACTTTTATTTTTATCATTTATATGATAATATATTAGTGTGTTTAAAAATTCAGCGAAAGGAGACATATGCAATGAAAAAATTTGTCAGCATATTACTTTTGTGTCTGCTCACTCTTTGCCCATGCCTTGCAAACGCAGACTACATTTACAAAATAGAAAGCTCTCACAAGATAAACGATGCAATAACCTATGAAGAAAAACAGCTGCTCACAGAAAGCGGCTGGATAAGGGCATACATTGCCTATGTCGACCTGTCAAACCCCCATGCAGGCATAAAAGTGCTCACATCGGATAAGGGTGTGAGCTATCTCGACACGGTCAGAAACATGGCAAAAAAAGAAGGCGCCACACTGGCCATAAACGGTGATTTTTTCAACTTCGCATCGGGGCAGACCAACATGCTCGGCATGACATATTCAGAGGGTGAGCTTCTTTCTTCACCCGCCCTTGACAATATGGCAAGCTTTGTTATAACCGAGCAGGGCAATGTGATTATGGACTATTTTGCACATTCTTCGGGAGTGCTTTCGCCTCAGGGGTATGCGTGTCCCATATATCAGATAAACAAAATGCCCGTCTCAACGGGTGCCATAACCATGCTCACACACCATTGGGCATCTCACACACCTGCAAAGGGGTTTGAGGTTATGGTTGTTGAAAATGATAAGGTCTCTCTCATAAAGGAGGCAGGCTCCGACGGTGTGCCCATGCCTCAAAACGGGTATGTGCTTGTGACAAATCCCGAAATCAACGGATTTTTTGACAATTTTGAAATTGGTGACACAGTAACAGTTGAAATAAGCATCAATCCCGATATCGAAGCAATACGTGAAGCAACGGGAGGCAACACAATAATCGTGGACGGTGGAAAGCTTGCCCCGTTTACAAGCAATGTGACAGGCAAAGCACAAAGAACCGGTGTGGGAATTTCGAAAGATGAAAAAACTCTCATCCTCGTGGCAACCGACGGGCGTACCACAGCATGCCCCGGCATAAGTCAGGAAGAGCTTGCGCGCCTTATGATTGAGCTTGGTGCAGACAAAGCTATAAACCTCGACGGTGGAGGCTCCACCACTCTTGCCATTAAAAATCACGACGGTTCATATGATGTGAAAAACAGTGTGACGTCAGAGAGAAAAGTGTCGACTGCAATCGGTGTATTTTCACCTTCTCTTTTTGGCGACAGTGCAGTAAGAGGCACCCTCACACCGTCACAGAGTGTTATTTTAGAGGGCGATGCAATAGACTTTGATGCAGTGTTTTACGACAAATATGAAAATGTATTTGCACATGGCGATAATTCTGTAAAGCTTTATGACCAAAACGGAAAAGCTGTGCCCCCCAAAGGCTACTCACCCGCAGTTGGCAAACACACCGTATATGCAAAGCTCGGGGAAGCTGTTGCCTCCTGCGAAATCGAGGTCATCGGCGAGCTCTTTGCAATTGATGCAGACCATGAAGCCATAGAACTGGAAAAAGGAAAAAGCACTCAGCTTACTGCCTACGGATATGGCATGGATGGCCAGAAAACGCGCATCTCGCCCCACCTTGTGCAATGGGTATCGAGCTCTGAAAATGTGAAGGTGCAAAACGGAAAGGTGACTCTCCTTGCCGACGATGGTGCCATAATAACCGTAAAGCATGAAAATGTAATGGATTTTGTAAATGTCAACAAGGGAAAAACAAAGCTGAAGTCGCCTCCGTCGGTGTATGGCACAGATGCCCTCTACGGAAAGCTCGACGGTAAAAAGGTTGCCATAAGCGGCAACGTGCCTCAGGGTGCGACACTTTTAAACCGGCTTTTTGCTTTTGAGAGGCTCGAGGAAATCTCGGCATATGACAAAGCCTTTGTCACTTCGAGCTACTACTCATTTGAAGTTCCCGAAAAAATCACCATGGCAAACTCCTTTACAAAATCAAAAACAGAAAACACTCTTTTTGTGACACTAAACACCTCCAAAGGCTATGTGGCAAAGGGCAGCGACTGGGCACTTCTCGGACGCGCACTCGGCGAAGATGCGAAAAACATTGTGCTTTGTGCAGAGCTCCCTCCCGACCGACTTGGTGAAGATGAAAAACTGCCTCTCAAGGAAATGCTTGAAAATGCGGCAGATGAAGGGAAAAATGTGTTTTATGTGAGCTCGGGCGAAACAACGGGCATGAAGATAGAAAACTCGGTGAGATATATCACTCTAGGCATGGTGGCAGACTACCGTACCAAAAACATATCGTCCAATGCAAAGACATGTCAGTATATTGCATTTTCACTTTCCGGCGACGAGATAAGATTTGAGTTTGTTCAATAAAAATCACAACAAAAAAGACTATTACAGCATTTTGCTGTAATAGTCTTAATTTTTAATTTGAAATCAATGATCTTCCAGAAGCTTTTTATTCTTCACAAGATATTCAACACCCGAATAAACCGTGTAGAGAGTTGCAACAAACATTGCGAGATAGCCTATGCTCAGCTCTGCACCAAAAAGATTTACTCTGAATGCAAATTCGTTACCAAAAAGGAAAACACAAATAACTGAGCCAATCTGAATGCAGGTTTTGATTTTGCCTGTCATAGATGCTGCAATAACCACGCCCTTCGACATTGCAACGGTGCGAAGACCTGTTACGATGAATTCACGTGCAAGGATTATAACTGCCATATATGAAGCAATCTCGCCCGAGCCAACAAAGCAGATGAGAGCTGTTGCAATGAGGAGCTTATCGGCTAAAGGATCGATGAATTTGCCAAAGTCTGTGACCATGTTGTAGTTACGTGCCACATAACCGTCTACACCGTCGGTGAGAGATGCAATGGCAAAAATAACACAAGCCACAAGCTCGTTGTAGGCAAAGTCCCATATATATGCAATCATAAAAAGAGGTATGAGGGCTATTCGTGACAGGGTAATTTTATTTGCAAGATTCATAAGTTTGCTCCTTGAAATTTATTTCCTTTTAAAAAATATCACAAAAATGCCCATATGTCAAGTGATTTATAAACTCTGCTTATATGAAGAATTGATTTTTGGTGATATCAAAAAGCTTACTCCCACATACCGAGGTTTTCTTTGTGAGTCGAGAAGACGGTAAAAGGTTTACCTTCAAAAAGCTCTTTTGCATTTCTCGAAAAATCATCATATGTAAGGTCTCTGTCACGGAGAATGGTTTTGGGACACTCTCTGCCTATTTCATACATCCATACACCGTCATATTTGATTTCTTCCAATGCTTTCAGAACTTCAGCCCAGTTTATCTGACCTTCACCGGGGAGCCAGTGACGTTCGTTCATATAGTCATAGTCGGACACATGAAGTGTGACAATCTTTGAGCCTACATCTTTTATAAACTCAATAATGTCCTGACTGAGAAGGTGATTTGTGTCAAAGCATACTCTTAATTTGTCATTGGCACCAAGGAGCTCTTTGATTTCGGCAGAATTTTTGCCAAGACAGGTACGGGGCAGATTTTCTACACAAAGAACACTGCCGCAGCTGTGCGCAATTTCTGCAAGCTCACTTAAGCTTTCCTTTGATTTGAGCATCATATCGGCTCTGACTTCGTCGGCAATCGGCTCTACACTCGGATGGATGATAATTTTGCCAATGCCGATGTCGCTTGCTTTCTTTATAAGCTCGGCATGATACATGGCAGAGCTCTTTCTGAGCTCTTCATCTAAAAATGAAGGATCAATCTTTTCTCTGGGGCCAAACGGAAGATGGAAAGACCAGAGTTCTATGCCATACTGTTTTGCATACTTTTCTATGGCTTTATAATCAAGTTCAGGGTATTCAAAAGGCTTGACACATACTTCCATTGCATCAATGCCCGCCTCGGCATAGCCTTTAAAAATTTCCTCACTATTTACGCCTGACCCTGAGGATAATCCTGTTTTATGCATTTTTCTCCACCTATCTATATTTTTTGTCCATATGCCGTATGGCACAGAATATTTTTCATAAGCAGTGTATCAAAAAAGCCACCGAAAGTCAATAATTCCGTGGCTTTTTTAAAAAGATATTTATCAGTTTTCAATGCATCTGCACACAACATCATAATCGGTGGAGTCTACGATTTCAACCCTTACAATGTCGCCTGCCATAAGCTCGTCTTCCGAGTAGATATAGGCAAGACCGTCCACATCGGGAGTGTCTTTGGAGCATCTGCCCACATAGCACAGCTCTTCTTCGTCATAGCCTTCAACAATGACTGTGTCGGTTTTGCCAACCCTCGATGCCATAACCTCTTTCGACACTTCCTTTTGTATTGTCATGGCTATGTCGAGTCTTTCTTTCTTCACATCTTCATCTATCTGACCGTCATACTCTGCGGCAGGGGTGCCCTCTTCGCGCGAATAGGTAAAAATGCCAACTCTGTCGAGCTTGTATTCAGAGAGAAATTCAGTGAGAAGCTTAAAATCTTCGTCGGTTTCATTTGGAAAGCCGACAATGAGTGAGGTACGAATGGTGAGATGAGGAACTCTCTGTCTGAGTTTTGTGATGAGCGAGCGTACAAGGTCGCCTCTGCTCTTTCTGCCCATTTTCTTTAAGATGTTGTCACTTATGTGCTGAATGGGCATGTCGAGATATTTTACCACTTTGGGATTTGAGGCAATCTCTTCTATAAGCTCATCGGTTATGTTTTCGGGGTATGAATACTGAAGTCTTATCCATTCAATACCATCTATGGCAGAAAGCTTTTTAAGAAGCTCAGAGAGGCTCGCCTCTTTTGTGTCTTTACCGTAGCAGGCAGTGTCCTGAGCAACGAGTATCAGTTCTTTTACGCCCCTGTCGGCAAGGCTCTTTGCCTCTTCTATGATGCTTTCCACAGGTCGCGAGCGAAATTTGCCACGTAGCTTTGGAATGATGCAGTAGGTGCAGAAGTTGTCGCAACCGTCAGCAATTTTGAGATAGGCAGTGTAGGAAGGAGTGCTTTGCAGTCTGGGCAGGTCATAGCTGACGGGAGTGTTTTCGTCGCTCACACATTTCATTCTTTCACCATTTTCATAGAAAGCCCTTATCGCCTCTGCAATGCGTGCATAGTCGGTGGTGCCGAGGATGATATCGACTTCGGGGAGGTCAGAGATTATGTCATCTTTATATCTCTGAGCCAGACACCCTGTGACAATGAGAAGCTCGCATTTGTCTTTTTTGTACTCTGCCATTTCAAGTATTGCTCCTATTGATTCCTCCTTGGCAGAATCTATGAAAGCGCAGGTGTTGACAACAATAACCTCAGCCTCGGTTTCGTCGGAGGTGATGGTGTAGCCCTCGTCTGAGAGTATGCCGAGCATGGTTTCGGTGTCGGTAAGGTTTTTGGCACAGCCAAGTGATATAAAACCAATTTTCTTATTCATTTTCTGCCTCCTCCAGAGCAAGTCTGATGCATTTGTCGATAAACCCAAAATCAAAGCCCCGCGATGCAAGAAAACGGGTGATGCGGGATTTTTCCTTGTAGTCACGAAGGTCTGAGCCTTTATATTTTTTGCATATAAAATCCACAATGTCTTGGTGCATCTCATCTTCTGAAAAGCTTTCAAGACAAAGAGCAATTGTCTCATCGCCAAGACCTTTTTGCTTCATTTCAAATGCTATTTTCTTTTTTCCCCACATCTTCGATTTGCAGTGTTCCAGAAAGAGAGAGGCATAGTCGGAATCATTGATATACCCAAGAGAGACAAGCTCTCTTGACACTTCGCTTATCACAGCCTTGTCGTAGCCTTTCTCAGTGAGTTTTTCGGAAAGCATACTCTCTGTGAGCATTTTTTTGGAAAGAACAGAAAAGGCATAGTCTCTCGCCTTGGTAAAGTTTCCCTCCATGGTGAGCCTTTCGATGTCCTTTTGGGAGAGCTCGCACCCCACCTTTACCTTAAAAAGCACTGCATCTGTTTCGTCAAGGGAAAAAGCGTATTCGTTATCAACAAATACGCTTACTCTGTGACTGTTATTTTTCTGAGGTGAAATGTCGGTGACTTTCATCAGTCTTTCTTCACTTTCAACGCTTCGGCTCTTTCCAGTCGTGCTCTCTCTTTTTCTTCTGCCTCAGCATTTATTTTGTCCATAATCATTTTGTATACCATGTCGGTAAATTCGGGATTGGAGCGCATATATTCCTTTGCCTTGTCGCGTCCCTGACCTATGTGTTCGCCATCATAGGAGAACCATGCTCCACCCTTCTGAATTACGCCATATTCAACTGCGGCATCTAAGATGTTGCCCTCTTTGGAGATGCCCTCGCCAAACATAATGTCAAACTCTGCCTCTTTAAACGGTGGTGCAAGCTTGTTTTTGACAACCTTTGCTCTGGTACGGTTGCCCACGATGTTGGAACCGTCTTTGATGGCTTCAACTCTTCTTACATCTATGCGGACAGAGGAGTAGAACTTAAGCGCTCTGCCGCCTGTGGTAACCTCGGGGTTGCCATACATAACGCCCACTTTTTCACGGAGCTGATTGATAAATATTGCAACTGTGTTTGACTTATGGATAACACTTGTAAGCTTTCTGAGAGCCTGCGACATAAGACGGGCATGGAGTCCCACATGAGAGTCACCCATAACGCCTGCAATCTCTGCCTGAGGCACGAGAGCCGCAACAGAGTCGACAACGATAACATCCACTGCGCCGCTTCGTGCAAGAGCTTCGGCAATTTCGAGCGCCTGCTCGCCTGTGTCGGGCTGAGAAACTATGAGACGGTCGATGTCCACGCCGAGCTTCTGGGCATAAATCGGATCGAGAGCGTGCTCGGCATCGATGAATGCAACCTCACCGCCAAGCTTCTGAGCTTCGGCAATAACATGGAGCGATACAGTGGTTTTGCCCGATGATTCGGGCCCGTATATTTCTACGATTCTGCCCCTAGGAAGACCTCCTATGCCAAGTGCAAGGTCGAGACTCATTGAGCCTGTGGGAATAACCTCCACCTTTTTGGTGGGTGCATTGCCAAGGCGCATAACAGAGCCTTCGCCGAAGGTTTTTTCAATCTGGAGGAGCGCTGCGGCTACTGCCTCTTCCTTGTTACCCCCTTTGGGGTCTATAACCATTTTTTCCTTTGCCATAAATTTCACCTCATCTGATATTTAAAATTAAATCATATACCTTGTTAACAGTCTTTCGTCTCACATCTTCTCTGTCGCCATCGAAGATGCACCTTAAGGCTTTGGTTTCTTCGCCTCTTTGGGCAACACCGATATACACAAGGCCCACCGGCTTTTCCTTGGTGCCTCCCGTGGGTCCTGCAATGCCCGATACCGACACTGCTATGTCTGAACCCGACACCCTCATGGCGCCCTCTGCCATCTCAGTGACGGTCTCGCCGCTCACTGCGCCATGGGCTCTGAGAGTTTCTTCTTTTACGCCGAGGAGATTCTTCTTTGCTTCGTTTGAATAGGTCACAAATCCGTAGCCAAACACCCCGCTTGCACCCGGGACCGATGTGAGAAGCTCTGCTATCATGCCTCCCGTACAGCTTTCGGCTGTGGCGATGGTCATGCTTTTCTTTGCAAGAAAATCGCAGACCTCTGTTGCTTTTTGCTTTAATATATCCATAGTCAACTCCAAATCAAAGCTCTATAATCTCTGTGCCTTCCACTGCCTCGTCGATGAGGCGCTCTATGTCGAGCTGATTTTGTGAAAGGAGCACCTTTTCAAGCTTGGGTTTGGTGGAGGGGTGACGAGGGGTAAACACTGTGCAGCAGTCTTCGTAGGGAAGAATTGAAGTTTCGTAGGTGTCTATTTTGCGTGAAATTTCAACGATTTCTTCCTTGTCCATGCCGATGAGTGGTCTGAAAACGGGCATCGATACTGCATCATCTGTCACATAAAGCGCACCCATTGTCTGACTTGCCACCTGACCTATGCTCTCACCTGTTATGAGAGCAGAGCATCCGTTCTTTCGGGCAATGCGCTCGGAAATTTGCATCATAAAGCGGCGCATAACGAGGGTGAGATGCTCCTCGGGGCATTTGTCCCTTATCTGAAGCTGAATGTCGGTAAAGGGTACAACGTGCACTTTAAGACTGCCCGTGTAGGCAGCGATGATTTTGCCAAGCTTTAAGACCTTGTCTTTGGCACGGTCGGAGGTGTAGGGATAGCTGAAAAAGTGAACTGCCTCAAGATGCACACCACGTTTTCCTATCATATAGCCTGCCACGGGAGAGTCGATGCCACCCGAGAGAAGAAGCATTGCCTTACCGTTTGAGCCCGATGGCATGCCGCCTGTGCCAGAGATACGATCGAGGTGGACATAGCCTGTCTCTCTTATTTCCACATACACATTCACCTCAGGTGCATGCACGTCAACTGAAAGGTTGGGGAATTTTTCAAGGAGTCTGTGTCCTATTTCTTCGCAAATCTGGGGAGAGGTCATGTCGAAGGTTTTGTCGGAACGCTTTGCAATCACCTTGAAGGTGGAAGCTGACGAGAGCTCCGATGCAAAATTTGTCACAAGCGCCTCTTCGAGCTTGTCGATATCTTTGGGGGCAGAATATGCCACAACTATCGACACAATGCCAAACACCTTTTTGAGCTTTTCGACAATCGAGTCTACCCTTGCATCATCTTCGGGCTCAATGTAGATGGTGGCCTGTGCCCAGTGGATGTTTATTTTGCCCTCATCCTTTAATGCGCTTTTTATATTTTTAACCAAAAGGCTTTCAAACACAGGGCGATTCATGCCCTTTAAGATAATCTCGCCATACCTGACAAGAACGATTCTGTTCATCTGCACATTCATTCCTTTATTTCATAATTTTGCGTAAAACGGGTATCTCCCTCTTAAGTACGCTCACCACATAGTCTATCTCTTCTGTTGTGTTAAACGGTGAGAGCGAAAAACGGATTGCACTGTCTGAGAGTTCATTTGAAAGCTTCATTTCTTTCAGCACATAGCTGAACTTATTTTTCTTCGAGTTGCATGCCGAGCCTGACGACACATATATCCCGTTTGACTCGAGCACATGCAGGAGCACCTCGGACTTCACACCCTTAAAAGATACATTCAGTATTGAGCACACGCTGTTTTTTGGTGAATTTATCGAAATGTCGATGGTGCTTTGCTGCAACCTTTTCGCAAGCTCACATTTAAGATGTGCCATTTTGTCACAGTCTTCACCAAATGAGGCAAACTTAATTTCGCACGCCTTGGCAAAGCCTGCAATTGCTGCAAGATTTTCGGTGCCCGATCGGAGACCTTTTTCCTGTTTGCCGCCAAAGATAATGGGACTTATTTTCGTGCCTTTTTTAACATACAGCGCTCCCACTCCGTTTGGCCCGTGGATTTTGTGGGATGATATGCTCATCATATCTGCTCCGAGAGTGCGCACATTGATTGGCAATTTGCCATAGGCCTGCACTGCATCGATGTGAAGTGCACATTTGTTTTTTCTCGCAATCTCCGAAATGCGCTCTATGGGGAAAATGGCTCCCGTTTCGTTGTTGACATACATAAAGCTCATAAGGAGTGCACCCTTTTGCGCCTCGTCTTCGAGCTGCGAGAGGTCGGGTGTGCCATCGGGGAGAATGGTAATGTATACAATTTCAAAACCGTTTTGCTCTAAAGTTTTTAAAGTTTCAAGCACTGCGGCGTGCTCTGTGCGCTGACAGATGATGCGATTGCCTTTCCTGCGGTTTGCAAAAGCATAGCCAAGGAGTGCCATGTTATCGCTTTCCGTGCCTCCTGAGGTAAAGTATATCTCATCAGCTGTCCCATAAACCGTACTCGCAATTTTTTCTCTGCAATCTGTGAGTAAATCCTCTGCCATCTTACCCATACGGTGAAGAGACGACGGATTGCCATAGACATTCATCATTGTATCGCAGACGACTTTTGCCACCTCTTCGTAGGGCTTTGTGGTGGCACTGTTATCCATGTAAACTTCCATTTTATTAGGTCTCTTTTCATACATTTTGTACTATCATATTAAGTGTACCACAAAATGTATTTTATTTCAAGATTAAAAGTCAAATTTGTCTGACCTTTAATGACCATTGTTTTTCCTGTAAAATGAATTGACAACTCCATTGTCATGAATTGGCACTTTGCCATGAATTCTCGGAATCCTCCGTGAATTGAATTGCCTTTTAATTCACAAACTGCAATTCATGAGCCGAAGGCTCAATTCATGAAATCTTTGAATTTCAATTCATGCCTCATAGGCAATTCATTAAGTTTGCTTCGCAAACTTTTGTTGACTAAGCTTTTCTTTTTTTGTATAATATAAGAGCAAAACACTTTCATGCAGAAAGGAATTTTCTATGAGCAAAATTAAAATCATGACAGATTCACCTGCCGATATTCCAAAAAAAATAGCAGAGGAGCTTAACATCACTGTTTTGCCCATGCTCATCATCGACGGTGACAAAGAATTTCTCGACGGAATTGATATTGAAAAAAATGAATTTTACGAAAAACTTGTAACTTGCGAAAAGCTGCCTTCCACATCTCGCCCTGCTCCGGGTTCATTCACTGCAGAATATGAAAAGGCATACAAAGATGGCTTCTCCGACCTCATATATGTGTGCATCAATTCAAACGGTTCGTCCACATATCAGGGGGCAAAGCTTGAGCTCGAAGATTTTTATGAGGACAATCCCAATGCAAAGTCGGCAATAAATATTCACATCATAGACTCCCTCACATACAGCATGGGTTATGGCTATGCTGTGGTGCTCGGTGCAAAGGCAATAGCAGACGGGAAGGAAATTGACGAGGTTTTAGCCATCATAAAAGACTGGCTCGACCACAATCGCATCCTTTTTGTGCCACTCGACCTCAAATGCGTCAAAAAAAGCGGCAGAGTGTCGGCAGCGGCGGCATTTGTGGGCGATGCTTTAGGCCTTAAACCTGTCATCACCTTCGAGGACGGCGAATCTAAAACAATAGGCAAAATCAGAGGCGACAAAAAAGTGGCATCGCAGATGGTTGCAATGGCACTTGAAGAAAGAATGCCGGGCACACCGTATATCATTGCCAAAGGCCTCGACAACGATGTGTATCCTCAGCTCAAGGCAAAGGCAACTGAAGCTCTTGGCGAAGAGCCAACCATTGAATTTGACCTTGGCAGTATCATCTCAATCAATTCGGGACCGAATGTGGTGGGAATACTTTATAAAAAAAACAACTAAGTAAAAGAATATAAAAATTTAAAGGTGTAAAAAATCGCAAGATTTTTTACACCTTTTTTCTTTTGCTTATTTTTAGAGATAGGAAAAAATGATGCAGAATGTCAAAGCCGAATGCCAGCCAAGTGTTTTTCTCGGATGGCACGGTAGCCCGAAGGCGTATGAGATACAGCGAGGCTGAGGCCAATGCATTATGCGCTTTTTTACATCCCGTAAATTATTTGGGTTGTTTGCCGATATATGCCAGTATACCACCGTCAACATAGAGCACATGACCGTTTACAAAGTCAGATGCATCGGAAGCGAGGAACACTGCAGGTCCGATTAAGTCTTCGGGGTCGCCCCATCTCTCAGCAGGAGTTTTTGCAAGGATGAAAGAATCGAAGGGATGCTTTGAACCGTCGGGCTGAACTTCTCTTAAGGGAGCAGTCTGAGGTGTGGCAATGTAGCCGGGGCCGATGCCATTGCACTGAATGTTGTAGGCACCGTATTCGGAGCAGATGTTTTTGGTGAGCATTTTGAGACCACCCTTGGCAGCTGCATAGGCAGAAACGGTTTCTCTGCCGAGCTCACTCATCATAGAGCAGATGTTGATGATTTTACCATGGCCTTTTTTGATCATGGAAGGAATAACTGCCTTTGACATGATGAAAGGAGCATTGAGGTCTACATCTATTACCTGACGGAACTCTGCAGCGCTCATTTCACACATGGGGATTCTTTTAATGATGCCTGCGTTGTTAACTAAGATATCTACAACGCCAACTTCTTTTTCAATTTTTGCAATAAGCTCTGCTACTGCATCTTCATCGGTAACATCACACACATAGCCTTTTGCATCGATACCGTCTTTGGCATATGCCTCGAGACCTTTATCTACAAGGTCCTGATTGATATCGTTGAACACAATTTTAGCACCTGCTGCCGCAAAGCCTGATGCGATAGCATAGCCGATGCCATAGGATGCGCCTGTAACGAGGGCAACCTTACCCTCAAGGCTGAATTTTTTCATATCATACATGTTTTTGTCCTCCAAAATATAAATTTATCTCAAATCTTTTGTTTCTACAAAGTCCATATCGTCAAATTCCTGATTTTCGCCGCACATTGCCCAGATGAACGAATATGCTTTTGTGCCCACACCTGTGTGAATTGACCAGCTTGGGCTGATAACTGCTTCTTCGTTGTGCATGATGATGTGGCGTGTTTCGGTGGGCTCGCCCATCATGTGGAACACTGCATCGTTTTCGCCCATGTCAAGATACAGATACACTTCCATTCTTCTGTCGTGGGTGTGGCAGGGCATGGTGTTCCAGTTTGAACCGGGTTCAAGCTCTGTGAGTCCCATTGCAAGCTGACAGCTCTTTATTACATCGGGGTGTATGTACTGATTGATAACTCGCTTGTTGCAATCTTCAACACTGCCGCAGGGAACCTTGCGCGCTTTGGTGATGTCGATTTTAACTATTGGATATGATGTGTGCGCAGGACATGAGCTCACATAGAATTTTGCAGGGTTTTCTGTGTCACAGCTTTTGAAGGTGATGTCTTTGTTGCCCATGCCGATGTAGATGCCATCGCGTGGGTTCATTTCATATTCTACACCGTCAACTGTGATGATGCCCTTACCGCCGATGTTGATGCAGCCCATTTCTCTTCTCTGGAGGAAGTAGTCGGCTGCAAGCTCTTTGCCTGCAGAAAGCTTGAGCTCTGCAAACACGGGCATAAAGCCTGCTGTGATGATACGGTCGATGTGGCTGTAAACCATGCGGATGTTATCTTTTGTGAAGAGATTTGCAATGTGGAATTCTTCTCTTAATCTTTCTGTGGTGTAGTGCTTCACATCTTTAGAGTTTGATGCATTTCTTATTTCCATTGTTTTCCACTCCTTTTTGATATAGCGTCCATACACCTCTACCTGACTGAGCGCAGCCCATGAGAGAGGATAGGAAACCTGTGTGAGTCTTTTTAAAATAATATATTCTGTTCTCACCTTTTCGGGCAGGATTACATCCTGACCGTCGGCGATGCCTTCAAAATTGCCGGTGACGGTGGTACCGTCGGAGAATTCAAAGTCGATTGCCTTCCAGAAGGTGTCGTGAGGGAAATCGGCACGGAGGAATATTCTGAGCTTTTCAACCTCAACTGTCTGCCCAAAGTCTATGCGATATTCGAGGTCATCTCTCGCACCGCCTGCCCACGAGTTGTAGGGATACGGGCCATGGCCTTTGTTGCGGGTGTTGCCATCGATGGCATTACGCTCAAAAAAGCACGGATCGCCTCTTGTCACAAAGTTGGCACTTGCGTGAGGGAAAAACTTCACATCACCGTGAAGGTCGTGGGAGTTAAGAGCGATGTTGCGATAGGCATAAATCTCGTCATCGTCTACCTCGCGTGCACAGATGATGTGCTCATCGCCCCCAAATGTGCCTTTTTCATAGCCGAGGAGAAGATTGCCCGTGGGGACCTCGTAGATGAAAGACTTGTTGGGAATGTAAGCAATGCTCTCGGGAAGAGTTGGCGAAAGCTTCAATGCCACAAATTCGCCCTCAGAGATGTCCACTCTTATTCTGTCGCCCTCTTCAAACTGACCGTTATAGGTCACAGAGAGATTTTTTCCCTCTGCTTTGAATTTCTGGGCACCTTTCTGATTGGTAATTTTAAGATAGATAATTGTTATCACCACCATATGTAATGCAAGGATGAATGTCTATCCTATGCCTATTATAATATAAAATCATTATATAAAATATACTCTCTAAAGTCAAGCACTCTTCAAAAATAAAACGAAGCAGGCTCCGGCCTGCTTCGCTCATTATTATAGTGTATCCAGAAAATCTTTCAGCTTAAGGAGCGCTCTTTTCCTGTGGCTGATGGAATTTTTTTCTTCGTCGGTAATTTCGCCAAAAGTTTTATTGAAATCTTCAACCCAGAAAACCGGATCGAAACCAAACCCGTTGTCGCCTCTTTTTTCGTCTATGATATAGCCTTCGCAATAGCCATAGAAGCTATGCGCTTCGCCATTTGGCAAAAGAGCTGTCACACAGCTTACAAAGCGGGCAGTTTTTTCTTTTTGCTCATAGCCTTTGAGGTTTTCGAGGAGCTTATTCATACCGTCGTCGGGAGTGGTACCGTCGCCTGCATAGCGCGCACTGTAAAGACCGGGTGCACCACCGAGCACATCTACCTCAAGGCCGGAATCGTCGGCAATGATGATTTTGTCGGTAAACTCTCTCACTGCCTGCGCCTTTAAAAGTGCATTTTCTTCGTAGGTTGTGCCTGTTTCTTCCACATCACAAAAAGCGCCCACATCCTGTTGAGAGAGGACATTGTGAGGAGAAAGAATCGTCCTTATTTCACGAAGCTTGCCTTTGTTGTTGGTTGCAACTACTATATCCATTTTATCACCTTTTTCTTTTGGTCAAATCAGTATTTCTCTTCCACCGTCACCTGCATCGGTCACATAGAATGATGGGACAAGCCCCGTCTTTTCTTCGTAGGCCTTGCCCACTTTTTCGATGAATTCGTCTGCACCCTCTGCCCTTACAAGACTCACTGTGCATCCGCCAAAGCCTGCACCCGTCATGCGTGTGCCGAGGACAAACGGGAGCTTTCTTGCTTCCTCAACCATGGTGTCAAGCTCAAAACAGCTTACTTCATAAAGGTCTCTGAGTGAATCGTGCGACTTGTTCATAAGCTCGCCAAAGGCTTTGACATCACCTTTTTTGAGACAGTCAACAGCTCTCAGCACTCTGTCATCTTCCAAAATAACATGCTCGGCTCTTTTTCTTATAACATCATCTTCTATGAGATGAGAATGCAGAGAAAACTCCTCTGCCGAAATGTCGCCAAGGCAGGTTTTATCGGGCATTGCTCCTTTTAAAATACTGAGCGCCTTTTCACACTCTGCGCGTCTTTCGTTGTATTTGGAAGCTCCGAGGGAGTGTTTTTTGCGGGTGTTGGAAATTATGATTTTGATGTCTTTAAGATCAAGGGGCACGAGTTTATAGTCAAGGGTTTTACAATCCAGAAATATTGCATGGCCCTTTTTGCCCATGCTGGATGCAAACTGATCCATGATGCCACAGTTGACACCTGCATATTCATGTTCTGCCTTTTGAGAGAGCTTTGCAATTTCTATCATGTCGATGTCTTTTTCTATTGAGTTTTTCTCATTTGAAAAGATTGCAAACATCAGTGCAGTCGACACCTCGATTGCAGCCGAAGACGAAAGTCCGCCCCCGTGAGGCACTGTATCGTCGTAGAGCAAATCTGCACCAACGATATCATAGCCTGCTTTTTGCATGATATATGCCACACCGAGCTGATAGTCACCCCAGGGGATGCCCTTGTAGGAGGAAAGTTTTGAAATTTCAGCCTCTACAATGCCATCGAGGTCGGTTGCCTTGAGGCGAATGATGTTGTCATCTCTTTTTCTTGCTATGATGGTGGTCTGCATGGTGAGAGCCGCAGGGAACACATAGCCACCGTTATAGTCGGTGTGCTCACCGATGAGATTTACTCTTCCGGGTGATGCAAACACTCTGATGTCTTCCGCTGTGCCGCCATAGAGCGCTATAAACTCTTCTATAAGTGCTCGTATATCCATAGTAATCCTCCAAAAATGTCTAGTTCTTTTTAATGTATTTCCATTTTGCAATACCATCATTTACAACATAGTATTGTTGCGCACTGTCGCCAAGAATGATGGTAACTTTGTCTTTTGTGATATTATATGTGCCTGCAATCATCTGATGTTTAGGCAGTCTATCTTCCTCTGTGCCCGAAAAGTCCAACTTTCCGTCATTTCTTATGATTTCCATTATGACCTTACCGTCGGAATACAGATTGAAAACCTGGGTGTCACCACTCTCGCCCGCCTTGCTCACAAGCACTGTCTGCTGAAGTTTTTCGCCATGTCTGATTTTGCCGACAAAATAGTTTAGCGAGTCAACAATATAGCCTTCACAAAGCCACATTGAAGAGCGATATACCCCCTCGGAGAAGAGCTTTAT
The DNA here is from genome assembly GCA_045586905.1 of Clostridia bacterium. Taxonomy (GTDB): domain Bacteria; phylum Bacillota; class Clostridia; order UMGS1810; family UMGS1810; genus RGIG1828. Next base: position 15,490 of record JAZNBF010000008.1, on the reverse strand, counting down.
TTCACCGTTTTCAAGCTTCCACTGGCCGAGTGCAGTAAAGTCTTTCTGAGGATTGTTCTCCGACGCCTTGTGCGATGCATCAAAGCCTGCCGAAAAAGTACCGTCATAGTCGCCAACGGGATCGAAAACAAGATCATAATACCACCCGTCACTGTCGTCTAAATAGTAGCCTTGTGCATCCGATGCCACCATGGCCTTGTCTATCTCACTGTTGTTTCGTCCTGCCACAGCATCAGAAGATGCCAAAAACTCTTCGCCCGTGCTCCCGTGTGTGCTTACCGGTTCGGGCTTTGAGGTGAACGAAAGGAACAAAATGAGCCCCGTGACAAGCAGAACTGCAAACACGGAAAAAATTATAACACTGTTTTTTTTCAAAAACATCACCCAATCTTTATTCTTTGTTGAAAAGTAATTGTGTCATGCCATAATCTGTCAGGCTGAAGCTGTCCACAGAGCCCGAGAGGCTGATGGTCATATAACCGTCTGTGATGCAGTATATGCCGACATCTTTCTGCACATCTGCCCCTTCTCTTTCGGTGGTGAGGATGAGGTTGCCGTCTTTGTAGGTGGTGATTGTCTGAGTGACAGCTCCGTCTTCAGATGTAAAGGAAAGGAAGTTTTCCGAAAGCATGCCTCTTTTTACCTTGCCTTCAAAATGGAGATTTGAAAAGATAATACCGTTTTTGGTAATCTCACAGGGCACAACGAGCGTACCGTCTTCTCCATACAAGATGAGCTCACCGTCATCCAGCGTCCAGTAACCGTTCATCTTGTAAGCCTCTGCGGTTTTGGCAACATTGTGTTCAGCCTCGAATGCGCTGTAATCTTCGGTGTAGCCAAAGTCCTTTATATAATCTGCGTAAACCTCACCTTTGGAACCTCTTTTTATTTTGTAGCCCACATATTCTTCGCCGAGATTTTTGCCGATAACAAAATTTTTCATGGCAATATTTTGTATTTCATCACTCATGTATCCTGTCACAAAGGTTCCGTCGAAGGTTATTGTTTCACCTTTTGCACCGTCGGAGAGAATTGCATCGGAAGCTATCTTTACATCTGTGCTTTCTGCCTCAAATGTGAAATACTGTCCGCTCAGCCGGTCGGTGTAGGTGCCCTCGACATCGGAAACAGAAAAGTTTTTGACATTTATTGTGTTTGGTGCATTGTAGGGAAGACAAAGGTATACCAGTCTGCCGAGTGCGGCTATTATCAGAACTATAAGAATAACAATTATACCGTTCAATATGCGTTTTGTCTTCCGGGATGATTCGTAATTTTCTTCAGTGTCAGCTTCGCAAACGGAAATCTCTTCTGTTTCGGCTTCCTCTTTGCATAAAGGACACTTTTCATAAACTTCTGTATCATATTCATTGCCGCAATGCGGGCACTTTTCCATAGACATAACTATCATCTCCAATATGAAATTTATGGTAGCCATTGGAGTATTATCCCCAATGGCTACGATTATACCACAAAAAAGAAATGCATACAATAAGATTTCACAAAGCACTATGTAAACTTTTTGTGAACAAAAAGTTACACGTCACATGGACTTTTACAGACAGAAAAACTTTGAAGAATCAACTCCGTATTTTTTGAGGAGCTTATCTATTTCGAAGTAATTACATCTTTCTTTCATAATTGCACCGTGAAGGTCGGAGCCAAACGAGATTTTAACGCCCGCTCTCTGAATGTCGCCTATCCAGCCAAGGTAGCCCTCGCAAAAACTTTCAGGATAATTTTTAAGTACAAACCATGAATTCACCTCAAGTGCAACGCCTGTCTGGAGAAGTGCTGATTTGATTTCGTTCTTTACAGATTCGGGGACAACGGAAAAATTGATAAACGGATTTTCAAACGGGATTTTTCCGCCGCGGCTCAAATGCCACTCGTCAACCCAGAGCCAATGTGCAACAATATCTGTAAACGGGTGTGTGATGGCATATATATACTGACGGTGGTATTCTTTTAAAAGGCTCAGTGTATCTGTTTCTGTGTACATGGGCCAGTGAACACCTGCCACTACATATTCTATCCCATATTTTTTCAAAAATTCTTCGTCGAAATCATAAAGGACGGGAGAGCCTTCGGGACCGCCTCTGCGAAAACCGTAAACGGGAAGATCTTCATAGTCACCGCGTGCAATTCTGTCTACTTCCCACTCGGAAACAAGGGTTGCTTCCATGCCAAAATGCATATGTCCTTTGAGCTCGGGATGATTTTCCAAAGTTTTGTCAAAAGCCTGTCTGGAATTTGCAATATCAGGCTCCTGAATTCGTGTGTGATAGTGGTCACTCACGCCAAAATCTGTTATACCCAAATCTTTGAGCTGAGAAACAAGGTCTTCGTATTTAATGCAGGCACTGTCACAGCTATGCTCTGTGTGAATATGCCAATCTGATGTTATTGCCATTTAAAACACTCCTTTATGTTTTTTATCATTATACATTAAAAGCTACGCTTTTTCAAGTAAAACATCAAAAAATGCAGTGATTTAATATTAAATATCTGTTACAATAATTGACTATTTAAGCTAGTAGTATTATAATGTTGTCAGTGAAAAACAGGGGGATTATTATACATTTTCCAAGGAGAAACAATCCATGAATAAAAAAGACAATAAATGCTGTCATATCACCTCCATAGGCGGCCAGGCTGTCATCGAGGGCGTTATGATGAGAGGTCCCAAAAAAATTGCTACTGCAGTGCGCAAAGCCGATGGCGAAATCGTGGTTGATATCAAAGATGTCAACTCCTTTGTGGTGCGCCACAAGCTCAATAAAATCCCCATTTTAAGAGGGGTTGTATCGTTTATCGAATCTATGGTGACAGGTGTGAAAGCTCTTATGTTTTCTGCCGACCAGATAGACCTCGAAGACGACGAAGGCGCAGGCGAACCCTCACGATTTGAAAAATGGCTCACCAATAAGCTCGGCGACAAAATAAAAGACATTGCCATATACTTTGCAGTTGCTGTTGCCCTGTTCTTCAGCGTGGCTCTTTTCATGATACTCCCCACAGTTATTGCAGGCTTTTTCGGATACTTTATCAAAAACCGTGTTGTATTAAACCTCATTGAAGGCATGGTAAAGCTCCTAATTTTCTTTATATATCTGTGGTCGGTATCCTTTATGGACGATATAAAAAGAGTTTTTGCCTACCACGGTGCCGAGCACAAAACCATTGCCGCATATGAAGCAGGCGAAGAACTGACTGCGGAAAATGCAAAGAAATACACCCGTCTTCACCCGAGATGCGGCACAAGCTTTCTGCTCATCGTCATGGTCATAAGCATTCTCATGTTCTCCGTGATTTCATGGCAGAATGTGTGGCTCAGAATTGCATACCGTTTGCTCCTTCTGCCCGTTGTGGCAGGTGTCTCTTATGAGATAATAAAATTTGCGGGCAAACATCCCTCAGGTGTTGTCGGATTTCTCACAAAGCCGGGACTCTGGCTTCAGAAAATTACAACAAGAGAACCCGACGAGTCTCAGCTAGAGGTTGCCATAGAGGCAATGAAAGCAGTTATTCCCGAAGACTCCGAGGAAGACAAATGGTAAAAATAAAAGACTGCCTGAAAATGGGAACAGACATCTTGAAAAGCTCTTCAGATATGCCAAAGTTTGAAGCGGAGGTCCTTTTAGCTCACATTCTCGGCAAAGACCGTCTTTATCTTACAGCGTTTGGCGACAGAGAGATTTCTTCCGATGTCGAAAAAGATTTTTATGAAAAATGCCAAAGGCGCGCACTGGGCGAGCCATCGGCATACATACTGGGCGAAAAAGAGTTCATGTCACTTTCCTTCGAGGTAAACCCTTCGGTTCTTATTCCAAGGCCCGACACAGAGCTCGTTATAGAGATGGTGGTTCAGAAATATGAGGGCAAAGAGGCAGATATTCTCGACCTTTGCACAGGCTCGGGTGCAATTGCCTGCTCTTTGGCATACTATCTCCCGCATTGCACCGTCACAGGCACCGACATAAGCGAAGCTGCCATTGCCACAGCCAGAAGAAATGCAAAAAGGAATTTTGTGGATAAAAGAGTGGATTTTGTCATTTCCGATGCGCTCCAAAAGACAGATTTCGGCAAAAAGTTTGACATTGTCATCTCCAATCCGCCCTACATAGAAACCTCTGTTATTGCCACATTGGAGAAAGATGTAAAAGACTTTGAACCCTCTATTGCCTTAGACGGAGGGGATGACGGACTTATATTTTACAGAAAAATTGTTGATAATATAGATATCCCGCTCAAAAAAGGCGGAGAGCTCTATTTTGAAATCGGCTACAATCAGGCCGAAAGCGTCACAGAAATAATGCGTGACAAATTCTGCGACATACAAACATTCAAAGACCTTGCAGGGCATGACCGTGTGGTGAAAGGTCAGCTCAGATAAGACTCAAAATACAGACACAAATCCTCATAGCTTTCGGCATATATACCGTCTCTGAGCCTTGTGATATCTTCATCGCTCATCAGCATCGGCTGCATAGCTTTTGAAATAATGAGTTTTTTTGTGCCCTCTTCTTCACGGTAGGCACAAAGAGAGTCGCCCTCAAGCGAAAGAAAATATTTTGTGTCATCTTTGCCTGGCAAAGGAGCATCAGATATAGGTTTTGGAGCAGGAGGAAGCTCACCGGTTAAATCTTTGCGGGGCGAAAAAGGCTCTGCTGAATATAGAAAGACGCCCACCACAGCAACAATTGCAAGCACTGCAAAAAAAATTTTCGTGCGCATAAATGCATACCACCACCCAGAATTGATAATATTTAAATGTAGTGTTGGTATGATTTAATAAAAATATGCATTTTTTAATAGCCGGAGATGAAAGATGTATGAAAAATCTTGACACAATAAGGTCAAACCAAAATCAAAGACAATCGAAGAAAGACGCGAAAAAAACAAGAGATGAAAAATCTCTCAAAAGGCGTTCGTCTGCTTTCAGGGGGTTTGTTGTCACTCTGAAGGCTTTTGTCGCGCTCGTCTTTATCGTTATACTTATCGCATCAATCTGGATATATAATCAGACAGACTTTGGCTTTGGCAACGATTTCCACGCAATTGACATGAGCCTTTCGTCAACAATCTACTGCCAGAATGAAAAGGGCGAATTCGAAGAGTATGACCACTTCAAATCCTCCGACAAACGAATATGGGTAGATATCGAAAAGGTGCCCGAGCATTTGCAAAAGGCTTTCGTGGCCATAGAAGATCAGCGTTTCTACTCCCACACCGGCATTGATATCAAAAGAACAATGGGCGCTGTTATAAATGTATTTTTAAAGGGTGATTCGTCATATGGCGGCTCCACCATCACCCAGCAGCTTGTAAAAAACATCACCCAAGACAATGAAAGAACAAACGCGCGAAAACTCAGAGAAATCACAAGGGCTCTTGTGCTTGAAACAAAGATGGACAAAGATCAGATTCTCGAAATGTATATGAACTCCATCTATCTCAGTCAGGGTGTGCACGGTGTGCAGGCGGCGGCAAATGTATACTTTGGAAAAGATGTGTCGGATCTCACAATTGCCGAGTCGGCATGTATTGCAGGTATAACCCAGTATCCCACCACCTACGATCCCCTCATAAACCCCGAAAACAACAAGAAAAAACAACTCACTGTGCTCTCCAAAATGCTTGAGCTCAAATTTATAACAGAAGAAGAATATAACGATGCAGTGAGTGAAGAGCTCATCTTTGCCGATGACGAACTGCGTCAGAAAGACACTCTCACCGACGATAACCGTTCATATTTTGCCGATTTCATATTTGAGCAGGCAAAAGCCGACCTCATGGAAGAGTTTGGCTACACAGATGTGTTCTGTGAAGATCTGCTTTGCAACGGTGGACTTAAGATATATGCAACCGTAGACAAAAATGTTCAGACCATAATGGAAGACTACTATGAAAACCCCGACAACTTCCCCAAACTCGGCGGATCGGATTTGCCTCAGTCGGCAATGGTTATCATGGATCCTAAAACCGGTCAGATAAGAGGACTTGTGGGCGGCAGAGGCGAAAAAGAAGGACTCCGTATTCTCAACAGAGCCTCACAGAGCAAGCGCCAGCCGGGTTCATCAATAAAACCCATAGGCGTGTATGCCCCCGCTCTTGAAGAAAATGTTATAAACCTTTCTTCGACAATCAGCAACCTGCCTTTCACAAGAGGCACATGGGCCCCGAAAAATTCAAACGGTAATTTTTCAGGCCCCGTATCTTTGCAGACTGCTGTTGCCTATTCCTACAACATCCCCGCTATCAACACTCTCGATGCTTTGGGTGTTGACAAATCGTTTGACTATCTCAAAAACAAGCTTCATTTAAATTCGCTTGTCGATTCGGTCACAATAAACGGTAAAGAATATTCCGACAAAAACCTTGCATCTCTGGCACTTGGCGGACTCACCGAAGGTGTAACTCCTCTTGAGATGACTGCTGCATATTCGGCTCTGGCAAATGGCGGCGTATATATTGAACCGTCATCATACACAAAGATTTTCGACAAAAACGGAAAGCTCTTTTACGAGAGAAAGCCCGACAAAAACAGAGCCTTTTCCGAAGAAACTGCTTTCCTTACCCAGCAGCTTCTGAAAAATGTAGTTATATACGGTACTGCAGGCGGCTCTGTCATAGGCAACAACGACACCTGCGGCAAAACCGGCACAACCGATGACAACAAAGACAAATGGTTTATCGGCTTCACTCCGCATTATTGCGGTGGTGTATGGTTCGGCTTTGACAGGCCAAGAGTTGTAAGCACAGGGACAAACCCATCGCTTGCAATCTGGAAAAACATTATGCCCAAAATCCACGAAGGTCTTGATGCAAAAACCTTCAAAGTGCCCGATGGCATAATAAAAGCAAGTGTTTGCCCATACACAGGACTTTATGAGTCATACGGTGCTGCAACAATCTATGCAAACAAAAAATTCCTCACAGACTACTGCAAAGGAAATGACCACGGTCTTTACATCGGCTGGACAGAAGAAGACGAAGAGCTTATAAAAGAGCTCGAAGGTGAAGAGGAGGAAGAAGGAGAAGGAGAAGAAGGAGAAACCTCCGAAAATGGCGAAGTAAACGAAAGCGATGAAGGCGATTCTCCGTCTGACTCTCCTCAGGAAAACGGTGACACTCCCTCGCAGGAGCCGGATAACACTCAATCACCTGAGACAAATGTTCAGACTCCGACTGACAATTCTGCCACACCGGCAGCATAACAAACTCACATAAGACACAAAAGACCTGCAAAACCAAGTGTGAAAAGCTTGATTTTGCAGGTCTTTTTTATAAATTACATAGCCAAAATAACAACTATCTTTTAAACATTTATGCTTCACCATAACGGTTAGGCCCCGGTGTACCTCTTTGCACAAGCAGTGCAATAAGGAAAAAATTTCCTATGGGAGCCGCCAGAAGAAGCAGCGCAAAAACAGCACTGCGGTTTGTATCGTGCAGACGTCGCACTATGAGCGAAAGCTGAGGCACAAAAACAACAAGACTGTATACAACCGATGCATAGTTTATAATGTCAAAAGCTGTTTTGTATACCGGACTTATCACGCCCGACGAAGAAAGCTCAGCTCCTGCAAGATAGTCTACACTCAGAAGCGCAATAACAAACACCAGCATAACAAAAAAATTGGCAAGATATGCATACCAGTATTCCGACCGGCTGCTCCGTGATTTGAAGTCGAACATTTTGGCAAACATGGCGCCATATGCAGAAAAAAGATTGTGTTTTTTTCTTTTGACCTCGGGCATGGAGTAGATTTCGCGGCCGCAATGCGTGCATATTATAAGATTTTCATTTTCAAGTGTTTTTTTGCAATGTGGGCAAATCTGATTATTTGTGTTCATAACAAACTCCCTATGTTAAAATAAGCATGACAGCTTTTTGGTAAAAAGAGTTTATCACAAAATGGATTTTATGTCAAATTAAGGCATCATACTTTTTCATAAGCTTTTTGTAAAACACACATATCTTAAAATTCCATGTGCAACAATGCATTTCAAGCCACATGTCCTTATCGGTATTGTCGGGGAATTTTATACAGCCGTGTTCACAAATAAGTTTTTTCTTGTTTACTTTTTCAAAAAAAGGGCAAAGTGCATATTCTTTCATTTTTCTGCCCCCTATTTCAGCTTGTGAAGTCTCACATAGGTGCCATAGGTGACACCCTCAGCTTTGCTCATTCTGTCGGCCTCGACAAGAGTAATTTTAACGGGGATTTTAGTGGTATACTTTCTTATAAGGCCAATATCTCTCATGTAATTTCCCTGGCAAAGCTTCGTGCAGAACTTACGCTTTCTTACTGCGGTAAAAATATGTCCGCACCTTTGACACAAATGCCTCCCAAGTTTTTTTCCCGCATTCTTTTTTCTGAAAAGATCTGCACATCTTTTGCGGCAAAACCTTTTGGCATTTTTTTCTGTTGTAAAAATAGCATTGCAATATGGACAAATTTTTGTTTGTTTCATTTTTCCTCCTGTCACATTGTGGTTTCAATAAGGCACCCCAACACATACATTCCTGCTACAAGTACCATCAAAACCTTTTCACTGCTCAACACTTGTGTGATTGCTTGTTTCACAAAAAACACATCCTCTCTTGTTTGCACAATACCGTTTGATAACAATGTTTCGTTATCGACACATTTATAATAACACCATTTTGTGTCGTTGTCAACACATTTTTTGAAAAAAGTATTGATTTTTTTGAAAAAGTGTGTTATTATGGTTACATAATAAAGGAAAGGACTGGTTTTATGGCAAGTCTGGGTGACAGAATAAAAGAGCTCAGAAAAAAACACGGTTACACCCAAAACGAATTTATAGATATATTAAAGGAAAAATACAATCTCAAAGCCGACAGGGTTATGCTGTCGAAGTGGGAATGTTCAAAGCAATCCCCCCACATTGAGACCTTAAAATGCATCGCCAATGCATTTGGTGTGAGCCTTGACTATCTCAACGGAATAGATGAAAGGCAAAACCTTAAGCTGAAAAACATATCTCCCACCAAAGAAGTGCAGATGCCTATGTATAGCGGCATTGCCTGTGGTGCACCAATAGAATGCAACTCCGACTTCGACATCGAAACCATCACGGGTGACCTGGTGGATGGCGACTTCTGCGTTGTGGCAAGGGGCGACAGTATGATAAACGCCCGCATCTTCGACGGTGACATTGTTACCATCAGAAAACAAAGCGTGGTAGAAAACGGGGAGATTGCCGCAGTTGCCATTGGCAATGAAGCAACCCTAAAGCGAGTGTATTATATAGAAAACGGTGTTATGCTCGTGCCCGAGAACCCTGCCTACAAGCCCATGGTGTTTGTGGGCGAGGATTGCCGCGATGTTGTAATACTAGGCAAGGCTGTGTCGATGCATACAGTTCTCAACTGAACCCTATTTTGTAAAAAAACAAATTCAAAAGCTCTGCAACCCTTCTCACACAAGGGATGCAGAGCTTTCTTTGCTTTGACACACAAAAATCCTTTTTATGATACAATCGACATAGAAAGGAGTTTTTTTGTGTTAGATAAAGAGAAAGACATAATTTCAGAAAATGAAATATGCGAAGAATTTAAAAGCGAATATGAAAAAATAACATCCGACGAGGCAACCGAGGAAAGAATGGCAAAAATTCTTAATCTGAGCGACAGAATGCTTGAAAAGCTGAGCTATGCCATAGATGAGCTCTCTCTTTGCGAAACAAAAGAGAAAACGCGCATAAAAGAGGTGGAATATGACGATGAATACAAAAAACCCCTCAAAGAGACCAATACCGAGATTGAAAAGAGTGAGATAGCAGAAACCCTCATCGACACAGGAGCGCTCAAACAGCTTGTGTCGACTCTCAAAGACATAAAAGACATTCAGCAAAGCTTTATAAAATCCGACTCCGATGAAGAGAGCGAATCCGGAGTCATCGTTATCTCCGAAGTTGAAAAAACACAGAGGGAAACAACATGAGCATACTGTGGACACCACAAAGTAAACAGGCAGTGTTTCAGTCGCGCCCCGAATATGAGGCTCTCTACGGTGGTGCGGCAGGCGGAGGTAAATCGGACGCACTGCTCACAGAAGCTCTCAGGCAGGTGCACATACCCCACTACCGGGCTCTCATCCTCCGAAAAACCTACCCTCAGCTCTCGGAGCTCATCGACCGAAGCAGAGAGCTCTACTCCCTTGCATTCCCCACTGCAAAATATAACGAAACAAAGCATGTGTGGCAGTTTGCCTCGGGAGCCAAGATATATTTCGGTGCGATGCAGCACACCTCCGACCGTATCAACTATCAGGGTAAGCGCTACGATTTCATTGCTTTCGATGAGCTCACTCACTTTTCGTGGGAAGAATATTCATATATGTTTTCGAGAAATCGACCGTCGGGCGCAGGCACACGGGTGTATATCCGTTCCACCACCAACCCCGGCGGCATAGGGCACGGATGGGTGAAGGAAAGGTTTATAACAGCAGCGCCTCCTCTCACTCCCATCATCAGCAAAATGCAGATTGTCACGCCCGACGGTAAGCTTTCGGAGGTGAGCAGAGACAGAATTTTTGTACCGTCAACCGTGTTTGACAACCAAAAGCTTTTGGAAAACGATCCAAACTACATTGCCAACCTCTCCATGCTTCCCCACAAGGAGCGTCAAGCGCTTCTCTATGGCGACTGGGACAGCTTTTCGGGGCAGGTGTTTACCGAGTGGAAAAACGATCCGTCACACTACGATGACAGATGCTTTACCCATGTTATCGATCCGTTTTCAGTGCCTGACACATGGAAGATATACCGTGGCTTTGACTTTGGTTATTCAAAGCCATATGCTACCGAATGGCTTGCCGCCGACCACGATGGCAGAGTGTATGTGATAGCCGAGCTCTATGGCTGCACCGACACGCCCGACACAGGAGTGCGCGACACACCGTGTGAGATAGCACGAAAAATCAGAGAGATAGAAAGCACCCACCCAAACCTCAGGGGAAGGCGCATCCGCGGGATTGCCGACCCTGCCATTGCAAAGTCGGAAACAGGGCAGTCTATTGCGTCTATGATGGAAAGGGAGGGCGTGTTTTTCGACTTTGGCGACCACCAGAGGCTTCCGGGCAAAATGCAGTTTCACTATCGCCTTGCATTTGACGACGGGGGCGTGCCTATGATGTATGTGTTCAAAAACTGCCGCCATTTTATAAGGACAATCCCAAACCTTATGTATGACGAGTCAAATGTGGAAGATATCAACACTCACTCCGAAGACCACATCTATGACTGCGTGAGATATGTGCTCATGGCAAACCCCATCTCGCCCAGGAAAAACAGCCTTCAAAAGACCTCACCCGGCGACGATCCACTCAACATGAACACAAGAGAGCTTGGCAGATATGACTTCTATAAATTTTAGGTGCCATGCAAAATATGTTCTTGAAAAAATCATACACTTTTAGTATAATAAAAGTGTATGATTTTATTTAAAACGGGGCTGATATGAATGACTAAAAAAATTAGGATAGGCAACCTTTTCATAGGCGGAGGAGAAGATGTGAAAATCCAGTCTATGTGCAACACACGCACAAAGGATGTGGATGCAACAATTTCTCAGATACTCTCACTCGAAAAGCTGGGCTGTGAAATAATAAGAGTTGCTGTGCCCGACGAAGAAAGCGCAAAGGCAATAGAAAAAATCAAAGAAAAAATACATATCCCCCTTGTAGCAGACATCCACTTCGACCACCGTCTTGCACTTCTTTCCATGGAAAGAGGAGTCGACAAGGTGCGCATTAACCCCGGTAACATCGGCTCGGAGGAGGGCGTCAGAAAAGTTGCCCTCATGGCAAAGGAAAAGAATATTCCCATTCGCATAGGGGTTAACTCCGGCTCGGTGGAAAAAGAGCTTCTGGCAAAATATGGCCACCCCACACCCGAGGCAATGGTTGAAAGTGCAAAAAAACACATCGACATGCTCACAAAATATGATTTTTATGATATTTGCGTGTCACTCAAAGCAAGCAGTGTACCAAAAACCATTGAAAGCTACCGGCTATTTTCCGAAAAATATGACTATCCCCTCCATCTTGGTGTGACCGAGGCGGGCACACTTTTCGGAGGCGCTGTCAAATCGGCAATAGGCATAGGCTCTCTTCTTTCCGATGGCATTGGCGACACCATAAGAGTGTCCCTTACTGCTGAGCCCGAAAAAGAAGTGATGGTGGCAAAAGAAATTTTAAAAGCACTCGAGCTCAGACGCTTTGGTGCCACTCTTGTGTCTTGCCCGACCTGCGGAAGAACAAGCATCGGCCTCATACCCCTTGCAAAAAAGGTGGAAGAATACATCTCGGGCATAGACAAGCCGATAACTGTTGCAGTTATGGGCTGTGTGGTAAACGGGCCCGGTGAGGCAAGAGAAGCCGACATAGGTATTGCCGGTGGAAACGGTGAAGGTCTCATCTTCAAAAAAGGTGAGATTGTGAAAAAAGTGAGCGAAGACAGCTTATTTGAAGAACTTGTAAAAGAAATAGAAGCAATAGAGGTATAGAAAATGTCTCCAACAAATGTAAAATTATGTGATATATTCAAAGTCTTTGACATTCCGTCGGAGCTAAATGATGTTTGCATCCTTTCTACCGATGCAAACTCTTCCGAACGCACAATGTCGATAACCGTCACATCCGATTGTCTCATTCCCTATGGTGTTATAGAAAACTTCAAAAAAGATGTGGCTGAAAAATATAACCTGTCTTCCTTTGTGATGAGAGTAAAATATCCTTCGCTCTCACTTTCGTCAATCGACATAGACAGCTACTATGAGAACCTGATTTTTTATGTAAATGAGCTCATCCCCGGTGTGCGCCACATATTCCTTGGAAGCTATGCCGAATATGGCGACGGACTCTTTACCATACACTGCAAATATGGCACACAGATGCTCGAAAGTTCAAACTGTGCCGATATGCTCAGAAAAATCGTCATGGCTCAGCTTGGTGAAAAGGCAGATTTTGTCTTTTGTGACGACTCAGACGAGGAAGAAATAGAAAAGCTCATGCAAGACACTTTGAATTCTCTCCCGCCAATAGAGCTTTCCCCCGAGCTTCCTCCCGAACCCCAAATGTCAGAGGATGACGGAATAATCCTTGGCAAAGAGATAAAAGACGAGATAATTCCCCTCTATGAAATAACTCCCGACATCAGAGAAGACATTGCCACAAAAGGTATCGTTCTCAAAACGGACGTAAGGGAATTTACAAGCAAAAAAACCGGCAAGCCGGGCTTTATCTTTACCTTTATCATTGCCGATACCAAAAATGCCTACACCGTCAAATGCTTTCTGAAAGAGAAAGAATATAAAAAGGTGTCATCAGAGGTTAAAGAGGGTGTGTGCGTAAAGGTTAAAGGCAAGGTCGAATATGACAGCTATTCCAAAGAAAGCATCATCTCGGCAAAATCCATCGGCACCGACTCTATGCCATCGCGCAAAGATAACGCAGAGGAAAAAAGAGTAGAGCTTCACCTCCATACAAAGATGAGTCAGCTCGATGCCATGACCGATGCAAAAGTGCTTGTGAAACAGGCAATAAAATGGGGGCACAAGGCAATTGCCATCACCGACCATGGTAATGTGCAGTCGTTCCCCGAGGCAATGCACGCCGCCGAGAAGAGCGACATAAAGGTCATCTATGGCATGGAATGCTACCTCGTTGATGATAAAGAACCCATAGTGTATGAAAAAGGCCTCAAGAGCTACCACTGCATCATCATGGTGCAAAATCTCATTGGTCTCCGTCATCTCTATGAGCTTGTGTCGGCGTCGTGCCTCAACCATTTCTATCGAAGACCTCTCATCCCCCGTTCGCTTCTCACCGAAAAGCGCGAAGGTCTCATCCTCGGCTCTGCATGTGAGGCAGGCGAGCTTTACAGAGAGATACTCAAAGACCCCTACAACCCCGACTATGCAAAGCTTGAGGAAATAGTAAACTTTTATGACTATCTCGAAATCCAGCCTCTCGGCAACAACGGATTTTTGCTCAGGGAAAAGCTGGTTACAAGCGAAGAAGACCTGAAATATATCAACAGACTCATAATAGAGCTTGGCAAAAAGCATGGCAAACTCACCGTTGCCACCTGCGATGTGCACTTTTTAAATCCCGAAGATGAGATTTACCGCCGCATACTTCAGGCAGGACAGGGCTATGACGATGCCGACCATCAGGCACCTCTGTATTTCCGCACAACCGAAGAAATGCTCAAGGAATTTGCCTATCTCGGCGATGAACTCGCCTATGAGGTGGTAGTTACAAACACCAACAAAATTGCCGACCTCACAGAAAAAATCAACCCCATCCCGCCCGACAAGGCTCCTCCTGTCATCGAAGGCTCCGATGAGCTCCTCAAAGAGCTCACCTACCAGAAGGCAGAGAGCATCTACGGAAAAGATATGCCTCAGCTCGTACGTGACAGAATTGAGGTTGAGCTCAACTCCATCATTTCAAACGGATATTCCGTGCTCTACATCATAGCTCAGAAGCTCGTTGCCAAATCGCTTTCCGACGGATATCTCGTTGGCTCACGAGGCTCGGTTGGCTCATCGTTTGTGGCATACCTTTCGGGCATAACCGAGGTTAATTCTCTTGCCGCCCACTATGTGTGTCCAAAATGCAAGCTGTGCGACTTTGAAACGCCAAAAGAGCTTGGCGTCGGCTCAGGCTATGACCTTCCGCAAAAGAAATGCCCAAGTTGCGGAGAGATTATGAACGCCGACGGTCAGGACATTCCTTTCCAGACCTTCCTCGGCTTCTCGGGCGATAAAGAGCCTGATATCGACCTCAACTTCTCGGGTGAATATCAGCACATTGCCCACAAATATGTTGGCGAGCTGTTTGGTGAAGACCATGTGTTTAAAGCAGGTACCGTTGGCACAATAGCCGACAAAACTGCCTACGGATACATAAGGAAATATTACGAAGAAAGGGGCATCCCTCTTACAAACGCCAATGCAGAAAGACTTGTGAGAGGTTGCACGGGTGTGAAAAGAACCACAGGTCAACACCCCGGCGGCATCATAGTTGTGCCCACCGAGCGTGATGTGCACGAATTTTCGCCCATTCAGCACCCTGCCGACGATGTGAAAAGTGACATCATCACTCTCCACTTCGACTACCACTCCATCGACCAGAACCTACTCAAGCTCGACATTCTCGGTCACGACGATCCGACCGTTATCAAAATGCTTGGCGACCTCATAGGCATGGACCTTCGTACCATTCCCATGTGTGACCCCGAAACTATGACACTTTTTTCAAAAACCGATGCGCTCGGCGTTACACCCGAAGACATCGACTCGGAGGTCGGCACCTTTGCCATCCCCGAATTCGGCACAAAGTTTGTGCGTCAGATGCTTCTCGACACCAAACCCACCACCTTTTCGGAGCTTGTGCAGATATCGGGCCTTTCACACGGTACTGATGTGTGGCTCAACAATGCTCAGGAC
>JAZNBF010000007.1:0-16766 GCA_045586905.1 Clostridia bacterium | reverse complement strand
CTCCCCGAAACAAACAGGGGGGTCGCATTTATAATTATATTTATACGGAATAACAAAAAAATCCGCACACCTTAGTGTACGGATTTTTTAATAGCGGCAGACGGGTTTGAACCATCGACACTGCGGGTATGAACCGCATGCTCTAGCCAACTGAGCTATGCCGCCAAATGTATTTGCCTTTCAGCAACAGAGACAATTTTACTATAATATAACAAATTTGTCAAGCATTTTTTTGAAAAAAACTGTTTTAATTTTATTTATTTGTATAAATGTTGATTTAATATATCAAAAAGCTTATAATATACATGGGGTGACAGTGATAATGCGCTTTGTAAAAACTAAGACCTTTTATATTTTTATGATAATTCTATTAATATTTGTTGTCAGGCATTGTTTTTGTATTTCCAATATGTTTTATGTGCCGGAGTATCAAAAACAAAGCATAGATGATGTTTTGGCCAAAGATGTACTGACAGATGAAGATTATAGCCTGATATTTTCTCAAACGGGTATATCACCTGCATCCTGCCGTGATTTAATTGAAAGCGACAAAGCAGAAATTATCAGAAGAATACATGCATTATACTTTGAAAAACCTAAGTCAAAAAAGCACTACATCTTTTTCCCCGTCACCTGCGAAGAAAAAACATTGAATCAGAAAACTCCCATGGTACCTCTCAAAGATGGCGATGTTCTTATTACCTTCAACACCCACACTTTAGACTGGCGTCACGGTCATGCTGCTATTGTTACAGATGCAACATGTGGAGAGATTTTAGAACACAAATCAATAGGGAATAAGTCGATGCTTTCTCATATTGAATCATGGCAGAAATATCCGGCTTTTATAATTTTGCGCCATACAGATGAAGAAATTGCCAAAAAAGCTGCCTCTTATGCAAAAGAGACTCTTGTGGGTATTGACTACAATCTTTTTACAGGCTTTATAAAAAAAGATAAATCCGACGAAAATAACCCGTCCGGCTCACACTGTTCACATATAGTGTGGCAAGCCTACAAAGCAGCGGGTATAGATGTTGATTATAACGGAGGTTCTGTTGTCACACCGGCAGATATAGCGAGGTCTGAAACAGTGAAGACGGTTCAGGTTTTCGGAATAAATCCTGATAAGTACAGATTAAATGTCTTTCATTGACTTTGTTTAATATGTGTATTATGCCTTTTTTTTCTCGTTTACATTCAATAGTTTTATGAACATTTTTGTGTTGACAAAAAAGCTTATATATGATATTATTTTAAAGATAAATATACGTTGATTTGAAAGGAGATTTTCTAGATGCATACCCCGAAATCCAAACTGAACACTAATACTGCTTCTGTTTTCGGTTTTTGTGGGACATCTGTTTTTGAAATTCATTCCTTATCATTTGATTTTATTTTTAATATTTCTGATTGAAGTACCGATTTTTCGCTTTCTTTGCCGAAACATCGGTTTTTTTGAGTAAACACACGGGAGGTAAATATGTCAAAGCGCACAGACATCAAAAAAATCTTAATAATAGGCTCAGGTCCGATAGTTATCGGTCAGGCTGCTGAGTTTGACTATGCAGGAACACAGGCTTGCCTTGCTCTCAAAGAGGAAGGTTATGAGGTTGTTCTTTGCAATTCCAATCCTGCCACCATTATGACCGACACCACAATTGCCGACAAGGTGTACATGGAGCCTCTCACACTCGAGTATATTGCAAGAATTTTGCGTTATGAGCGTCCCGATGCCATTGTTCCCGGCATTGGTGGACAAACCGGTCTTAATCTTGCAATGCAGCTTGAGAAAAAAGGCGTTCTCAAAGAGTGCAATGTCGAACTTCTTGGTACAAGCAGTGAAAGCATCGAGCGTGCTGAAGACCGTGAGCTTTTTAAAGAGCTTTGCAATTCAATTGGCGAACCTACCATACCTTCCGAAATAACATATTCTCTTGATGAAGCTAAGGCTGCTGCACAGCGCATCGGCTATCCTGTTGTTCTTCGTCCTGCATTTACTCTCGGTGGCACAGGTGGTGGCTTTGCCAACAATGAAGAAGAACTTGTAGAAATTGGCCTCAATGCTTTCAAACTTTCTCCGGTTCATCAGGTTCTTATCGAAAAAAGTGTTAAAGGCTATAAAGAAATAGAATTTGAAGTTATGAGAGATTCCAATGACCATGCCATTACCATTTGCGGTATGGAAAATATCGACCCTGTTGGTGTTCACACAGGTGACTCTCTGGTTGTTGCCCCGATTATGACTTTAAACGATCACGACCTGAAAATGCTCAACGACAGTGCTATAAAAATTATTCGTGAGCTCAAAATTGAGGGTGGATGTAATGTTCAGTTTGCTCTCAATCCTGAGTCCAGTGAATACTATCTCATCGAGGTTAACCCCAGAGTATCCCGTTCATCAGCGCTTGCTTCAAAAGCAAGTGGATATCCCATTGCAAGAGTAACTGCAAAAATCGCAGTGGGCATGGCTTTGGAAGATATAACCATTGCCAACACAACTGCTGCTTTCGAACCTCGTCTCGACTATGTAGTTGCCAAATTCCCTCGCTTCCCATTCGATAAATTTGCCACTGCCACAAACACTTTGGGCACTCAGATGAAAGCTACCGGTGAGGTTATGGGCATTGGTTCAACACTTGAAGAATGTATGCTCAAATCAGTTCGCTCACTCGAAACAGGTGTTTGTCATTTCCATCTTGCAAAGTTTGACAATAAATCAACTGATGAGCTTTATAGCTATCTTAATGGCTTCCAGGATGATAACATTTTTGCAGTTGCAGAGCTTCTTCGTCGCGGCGAAAGTGTTAAATCACTTCACGATGTTACAAAAATAACTTCATATTTCCTCGAAGCTATTGAAAACATCATCAAAATGGAAGAAACCTTAAAAAGCAATTGCGATGATATCAATACATTAAAAGCTGCAAAGAAAATGGGATTTGCCGATAAGTTCATTGCTGCACTCTGGAATAAGAGCGAAATTGATGTCTATAATCTTCGCAAAGAAAATGGCATATATCCTATATATAGGATGGTTGACACTTGCCATACAAATGCATATATTCCATATTTCTATTCATCCTACACCGGTGAAAATGATTCCATTCACACCGACAAGAAAAAGATTATAGTTTTGGGTGCAGGCCCAATTCGTATCGGTCAGGGTGTTGAGTTTGACTATTCAACAGTTCATGCGGTAACCACAATCAAAAATTCCGGCTATGAAGCCATCATCATCAATAACAACCCTGAAACCGTTTCAACCGACTATACCACTGCCGACAAACTCTATTTTGAACCTCTCACTCCCGAAGATGTTATGAATATCATCGAGTTTGAGAAACCGATTGGTGTTATTGCATCCCTTGGTGGTCAGACAGCCATCAATCTTGCGCAGCCTCTCAAAGACAGAGGTGTTAAGATTATCGGTACCGATTGCGATGCAATAGAAAGAGCAGAAAACAGAGACAGCTTTGAAAAAATACTCAATGAGCTTAATATTCCTCAGCCACAGGGTAAGGCTGTAACAAAGATAGAAGATGGCATAAATGCCGCAAAAGAAATAGGCTATCCTGTTTTGGTTCGTCCAAGCTTTGTTCTGGGCGGCAGAGCAATGCAGATTGTTGCAAATGAAGAGCAGCTTCGTCACTACCTTAAAAATGCAGTTGAAATCGACGAAGACAAGCCTGTACTTGTAGATAAATACATCTCAGGTAAAGAGGTCGAAATTGATGCTATTTGCGATGGGACCGATGTGTTTGTTCCCGGTATTATGGAACTTGTTGAGCGCACAGGTGTTCATAGCGGTGACTCAATCAGCGTGTATCCATCATTCAGCATTTCAAATAAGGTTAAAGGTACCATACTCAAATATGCCAAAATGCTTGGTCTTGGCATAGGCATTGTTGGACTTTATAACATTCAGTTCATTGTAGATAAAGATGAAAATGTGTATATAATCGAGGTTAACCCGCGTTCATCCCGTACAGTTCCTTTCCTTTCAAAAGCAACAGGATACAGCCTTGCCGATATTGCTACCGAAGTTATAATGGGAAGAAGTCTTAAAGAACAGGGTATATTCGATGTATATCCCGAAGAGAAAAAGAGATGGTACGTAAAGGTTCCCGTATTCTCATTCAATAAAATCAGAGGTCTCGACGCCTATCTTTCACCCGAGATGAAATCAACAGGTGAAGCTATTGGCTACGATGATAAGTTTAACAGAGCACTCTATAAAGCTCTTCAGGCGTCCGGTATGAAGGTGCACAACTATGGCACTGTATTTGTGACCATAGCCGACAAAGATAAAGCTGAGGCACTTCCTCTTGTAAGACGTTTCTATAACCTCGGTTTCAACATTCAGGCAACCGAAGGCACTGCGAATTACCTCAAGAAAAATGGCATCAGAACTCACGTGCTGAGAAAAATTAACGATGACAACGATGACATTGTAAGTGCACTCAGAGGCGGATACATTTCTTATGTTATAAACACACGTGATGAAGGTTCTATTGGTCAGGCAAGTGATGGATATCTGATTCGCAGCTATGCAATAGAAAATAATGTCAACATCTTTACAAACCTTGACACCGTAAGAGTACTTCTTGACGTTTTGGAAGAGACAACAATTAACATTTCAACAATTGATGCTTAATTGACATACATCGACTTTTATGTTATAATTAAGTCAGATAAAGCTCTTTGTTACTGACGGATAAATGTGGAGCACCACAAAGAAGCAAATGAGCTGTTTAGCCGACCGTCTGGGCACACATTTCCAAAGGGATATGTGTGCCTTTTTATATTAAAACTTAAGGAGAGAATAAAATGAACATCTACAAAACAAGTCCGATTTCCGAATTAGTCGAAGGCAACTCATATGTTGGCAGAGGTATTGTGCTTGGTAAGACTCCCGATGGCAAAAAATCATGCTCGGCATATTTTATCATGGGCAGAAGCGCAAACAGTCGCAACCGTGTTTTTTCCAAAAAAGATGGCGCAGTTTTTACAGAACCTTTTGATGCCAGCAAAGTGGAAGATCCAAGCCTTATCATATATGCCGCAATCAGAGAATATGAAAACAAACTCATTGTTACCAACGGTGACCAGACCGATACAATATATGACGGTCTCAAATCGGGTGAAAGCTTTACAAAGGCTCTCAACAAAAGAGAGTTTGAGCCTGATGCTCCAAACTTCACCCCTCGCATAAGTGGCATGATTACCTTTGAAGATGGCGATTTTTCTTATGAAATGAGCATTCTCAAAAGTGCCGATGCCGAGGGAACAGCTTGCAATCGCTATACTTTCAGCTATCCTTCACTTGCGGGACTTGGTCACTTTATACACACCTATATTTGTGATGGCAATCCCATTCCTACATTCTGTGGCGAGCCCGAAAGAGTAGCAATTCCTGATGATATCGACGAATTCACAACATCTCTCTGGGATAGCCTCGACGCTGACAATAAGATTTCTCTCTATGTAAGATATACCGACCTTAAAACAGGCGAAACAGAAGACAGATTGATAAATAAGAATAAATAAAGGAGATAAAATGATGAAACAGTTTGAACTCAAATACGGTTGCAACCCCAACCAAAAACCTGCTACCATTTTCATGCATGACGGTTCCGACCTTCCCATCGAAATTCTTTCGGGTCGTCCGGGTTTTATCAATTTTCTTGATGCATTCAACAGCTGGCAGCTTGTGAAAGAGCTCAAAGAAGCTCTTGGTCTTCCTGCAGCCACATCTTTTAAACATGTCAGTCCCACATCGGCAGCAGTTGGTATAAAGCTTTCCGACAGTCTCAAAAAAGCTTGCTTTGTTGACGACATCGAAGGCCTCGACGATTCACCTCTTGCTTGTGCCTATGCAAGAGCCAGAGGAACAGACAGGATGTGTTCTTTTGGCGATTGGGTTGCTCTTTCCGATGTGTGTGATGCAACAACTGCAAAAATGATTAAGCGCGAGGTTTCCGATGGAGTAATCGCTCCCGGCTACACCGATGAAGCACTGGAAATTTTAAAACAAAAGAAAAACGGTAACTATAACATTGTAAAAATCGATCCGGACTATGTTCCCGATCCGGTTGAACATAAACAGGTTTTTGGTATCACCTTTGAACAGGGCAGAAATAACTTTGTTATTAATGAAGAACTCCTTTCAAACATTGTAACCAAAAACAAAAACCTTCCCGAATCTGCAAAAAGAGATCTTATCATAGCCCTCATTACCCTTAAGTACACACAGTCCAATTCTGTATGCTATGCAGTTGACGGTCAGGCAATCGGCGTTGGCGCCGGTCAGCAGTCAAGAGTACATTGTACCCGTCTTGCAGGTGGCAAAGCAGACACATGGTTCCTTCGTCAGTATGAAAAGGTACTCAACCTTCCTTTCAAACCCGAACTCAGCCGTGCAGAAAGAGACAATGTTATCGATGGCTATATCAACAAAAACGAAGAAGATGTATGTGCTGACGGTAACTGGCAAAAATATTTCACATCACAGCCTTCTGTGCTCACACAGGAAGAAATTGAAAGTTATCTTTCTTCCATCGACGGTGTGTCTTTGGCGTCAGATGCTTTCTTCCCCTTTGATGACAATGTAAAACGCGCACTCAAAAGCGGCGTAAAATATATTGCTGAACCCGGTGGCTCAATCCGAGATGATGCAGTAATTGCCTGCTGTGATGAAAATGATATGGTATGTTCATTTACACAGATGAGATTCTTCCATCATTAATAAAACGATAATAAAAAACCTTCACCAAATATTTTGGTGAAGGTTTTTTGCTCAGTTATTTTTCAAAAGTTATATCATCTTTTCTCATGCCTATTCCCAGCACTAATCCGATTGCTATAAGGTTTGTTACAATCGATGAACCGCCATAGCTGAAAAAGGGGAGAGGTATGCCTGTTACAGGCATAAGTCCTATACACATGCCAATGTTTTCAAAGGTGTGTGCCAGAAACATGCAAGCAACGCCTACGCATATGTAAGAGGCAAACTTGTTTTTTGAATTCGACGCAATGTACAGGCATCTGACAACAAGTCCAAATAAAAGAAGTGCGCAGAGAAGACAACCTATAAGTCCCATCTCCTCGCCTATAACCGAAAATATAAAGTCGGTATGCTTTGCAGGCAGATATTCAAATTGCGTTTGCGAACCTTGCCCGAAACCCTTTCCAAAAACTCCTCCCGAACCTATTGCAATTTTCGATTGCATAACATGGTAGCCGGCAGCTAACGGGTCAGACTCGGGGTCGAAAAGAACTCTGATACGGTTTTTCTGATAGTCAGCCAAAAGGAAATTCCAGGCAATTGGTATGGCCGCAGCCAATAAAACAGCAGTTCCTGCAATATATTTCCACGAAATATTTGCGGCAAAAAGGATGCCGGCAAATATGACAATAAACACCATCATTGTACCAAAATCGGGTTGCAGAAGAATAAGTGCCAGAAATACCGCTGCATGCACCAGAAGCTTGAACATGTTTTTTGGCTTATTAAGCTCATCGCCACAATTAACCACAGCTTTTGAAAATGTAATAATAAAACCTATTTTAACAAATTCAGATGGTTGTATACCAATAGGTCCAAATCGTATCCAGCTTTTACTGCCCGTATCTTCACGACCTGTTCCTATAACTAGCACTGCAATCAACGAAAGAACGCATATGGCATATATCAATTTTGTGATTTTGCCAAAATTATTATAGTCGATATTCGCAATAAAATAGGCGAGAACAAATCCAAGTGCCGCACCTGCCGATTGAATGACAACAAAGCTCTTGCCGCCATCGAAAGATTTAACTGCAGTGCTGATTGCAAATATGCCGAATACGACACATGCCAAAGTAATGCCGAGAAGAACATAATCTAAATTTTTAAAAACAGAACTCTTTTTTCTTTTCATCTTTTTCACCTTTTATCAGATGGATAAATTTATTATAACAGAAAATATTTAAAATACAAGTCATTAAAATATAATTTACAATTTTTGTCTTGCAATTGTTTGTGTAATATATTAAAATAAAGATATATTATGTGTAGAAGGTTGGAGTTTGTTGTTTGGGTTTGTAAATGTATATAAAGACGAGTTAAAAATTAAAGACTATAACCTTTTCAAGTCATATTATTGCGGTTTGTGCAAAACACTTGGCAAAAGGTACAATCAGCTTGTCAGATTGGGTCTCAGCTATGATATGACATTTCTGGCCATACTTGCCGATTCTCTGACCGATGCCCCTTGCGAGATTGTAAATGAGGGATGTATTAAACATATTGGCAACAGAAGTGTTTGCAAAAACAATGCAGCGATAGAATATAGTGCTGATGTCAGCATAATTCTTGCATATCACAAGCTTTGCGATGACATTTCCGACGAACACAGCCTGAAATCGTGGTTTTATCGTCTTGCATATATCCGGCCTTTCCGCCAAGCCTGCAGAAAACATACCAAACTTTCTTGCGATATAAAACAAAACCTTGAAAAGCTAGCATGCCTTGAGAAAGAGAAGTGCATAAGCATCGATATGTCTGCCGATCCTTTTGCTTTACTTATGTCAGACATTTTTGCGTCATTCAATCCACTTCTTTCGTCAGTTGGCTATAACATAGGTCGTTTTATCTATATTGCCGATGCCTATAAAGATATAGACGATGATTCAAAAAGAGACAGCTATAACCCCTATGTCTGCGCATATGACAAAGCATATCTTGAGACAGACAGCTTTAAGAGGTCAGTTATGGGCTCTCTCAACATGACGCTTTGCGCAATATCAGATGAATACAAAAAGCTAAACATAGAAAAAAACAAAGAAATTCTTGACAATATCATATATCTCGGTCTCAGACGCGCATATGATAGTCTTTTTGAAAATAATGGAGGCAAAAAATGACAGATCCATATAAAATACTCGGCGTCAGTCGCGAAAGCACCGACGATGAAATCAACACAGCTTACAGAAAGCTTGTGAAACAATATCATCCCGATCGCTATGTCGGTAATCCTCTTGCCGATCTGGCAGCAGAAAAAATCAAGGAAATCAATGAGGCATATGATGCCATAATGAATGAAAGAAATAATGCAACAGGTTCTCGCGAAGGTGCCGGAACTTACGGTAACTCTAGCCATGGCAATGATTTTGATGCAAACAGAATCCGCATGTTGATTAATTCAGGTAAGCTTGGTGAGGCAGAAATACTTCTTGGAAATGCTCGCATTCGCAATGCTGAATGGCATTTCCTTATGGGAATGATATTGAAGAAAAAAGGCTGGTACGACATGGCATATCAGCATCTTAACCGTGCAGCTTCGATGGATCCCGCCAATGCCGAGTTTCGTCAGGCGCGCGACAACATGGATTATAGTGGATCGGGATACAGAACCTATGGCAATGAAAGTGGCTATGATGGTGCATGCTGTGATTCGTGTCAGACTCTGATCTGTGCTGATTGCTGTTGCGAGATGTGCGGAGGCAATCTAATACCTTGCATTGGTTGCAGATGATGAAAGGTTGTGATTGTCATGAAAACCCGTAGACTTTCCGGTGGAGGCATCTGTGCTGCATTATGTGTCGTTTTGCTTTTTGCAGCATCGTATCTTCCTGCAAAAATTGCTTTTTTAATTGCTGCATCAATCGTTATGGGCATATGCCTTATACGATACAAAGGTCTGACAGCATTTATGGTGTATCTGTCAGTTTCTCTGCTTTGCATCTTTATTGTTCCAAATAAGCTTCTTTCCTGGCTCTTTGTTTCGGTTATCGGCATATATCCTCTCCTGAAATACTATATAGAGCAGATAAAGAATATTGCACTTGAATATATTATAAAATTTATTGTATGGAATTTGCATCTGTTTTTTGTATACATTGTTTTGGCTGCTCTTGGGCAGAATGAACTATACAACATTGCGACCTTCTGGATGTGGCTTGTGGGCATATTCTTAATGTTTCTTTTTGATTTGATGTATGGCATCTTCATCAATGCATTCTACAAAACTTATTATAAATTTCTTGATTAATCGGAGAGAATGTTATGTTAAATATAAAAGAGATTGACTACGATGTTTTTGGCAGATGCGTGTCCATAACAAACGGAGTGATAGAAGTATATGTTACCGTTGATTATGGTCCCCGTATTATAAGATGTGGCTTTGTCGGAGGCGAGAATTTCCTCAAAGAAGACAAAGAATTCAAGTTGAAAATGGATGTTACCGAAAGTAAGTTCACCGACAATACTTTTTACATCCGTGGTGGTCACCGTTGCTGGCTCAGCCCCGAATTTGCTCCCCGCGTCAGATATCCCGACAACAATCCTGTGGAGTATGTGCAAGGTGGTAACAAGGTGATTTTTGTTCAGCCAGAGCAGGAGGCAAATGAGGTCCGTCTTACACTTGAGATTGAAATGAAAGAAGACAGCAATGAAATTATTATCAATCACAAAGTGACAAACACATCATATTGGCCAAAAGAATTTTCCGTATGGCCCATAACAGTTATGGCTCCCGGTGGTCTTGCGTATGTGCCTCTCAATATATTGAAAAGAGCACTTGCACCCAACAGAAACTTTGCGCTCTGGTCATATTCAAAAGTTAATGACAGTCGTTTTAACATAAGCGACAGGTATTTTTCGCTGAAATACGATCCCTCTGTTTTGCATGGATTTAAAATCGGTGTGATGCAGGAACGTCCCTGGACAGCATTTTTTCATCGTGGCGATATGTTTGTTAAAAAATATAGTGTAAATCCGGACGGAGCATATCCCGATTGCAATTCAACTTTGGAAGCCTATGTTGACAAAAATGTACTTGAAATTGAGACATTGGGTGAACTTAAACTCGTTCAACCGTGTGACTCTAATTCGCACATCGAAAAATGGCTTTTGTTCAAAGATGTGCCAAAACCATGTTGTGATGACGAAATGGATGAAATAGCGCTTAAATATGATCTTGAGAACACACAAATATGATTTTTAAAAACCTTAACAAAAAATTAAGATGAGGTGATAATATGAAAGAACCAAAAAGACTTTCGAGAATAATAATCACAGCTATTGCATTTATCTTTGCTGTTCTAATAGTGGTTGCTATTTTCTTTTGCTTTAAGGCATATTCGGGCATGAATGTTGCGCTTGATGTTGCGTTTAACGATGCCAAGGTTTTGCCGGAGAATGCAAAAGGGGTTGATGTTGAGATCGACTTTAGTCTAATGGGCTCTGTATATGATGTTGAATTTTATTCCGAACGCCAGAAATATGAGTACAAAATAGATTCAAAAGGTGAAGTTCTGATTGGGTTCAGACGTTCGGAGGAAGGCAGCAGCGCACAGCTCTCAGCCGACTCGGCAGCTAAGGGCACAGAAAAAAGTGAAACTGTTTCCGATATAACCGAACAACACGCAAAACAGCTTGTTCTTTCTCATGCTAAGGTTGACGAAACAAAAATTTCCGACTATGATGCCGACATTGAGTCTTTTGAAGGTATTAAAGTGTATGAAATTGAATTCAAATATAACGGATATGAATACAATTATCACATTAACTCATCAAATGGTGCAATAGTTCAGTTTAATAAAGAACGCGACTAAAAAAAGCTCTCTGATTTTAAATCAGAGAGCTTTTTTTACTTGAAATACTGATACACATTACATTTGAGCATACCATTGTATAGCTTTCGCTTTTTATCGGCTTGTTTGCCATAGTATTTTTCGAATTCGTCATAAGATGTCAGAATAAATTTCTTTGCCATGGGAAACTCAGAGAATTTTCTGCCCATCATGGCATATAACTTTTGACATTTATTAACATCCAGAAGTCTTTCGCCATAGGGAGGATTGCATATAATAACGCCCTTCTCCTTAAAAGGTGTAACATCCTTGCAATCACTCACAATAAATCTGATTTTGTCGGCAACGCCGGCGTTTTTGGCATTTTTCTTTGCAAGCTCAATGGCTTTCGGATCAATATCGGAGGCAAAAATAATTCCATCCGTTTTCATATTTATATTTTCTCTGGCTTCGTCTCTTGCATCCTGCCATATTTCTTTATCTATGATGCTTAGCCATGTTTCAGATACGAATTTTCTTTTTAATCCGGGCGCAGTATTTGTCATATAAAGCGCAGCTTCAATGGGTATTGTACCACTTCCGCAGAAAGGATCACAAAGCGGTCTGTCACCACGCCAGAAACTCATGTCAATCATAGCATATGCAAGAGTTTCTCGCATGGGAGCAAGCACAGCTTTTTCGCGATATCCGCGTTTGTATAGGTTGTCACCTGTGGTGTCAATATACATCGACACTTTGTCTTTCATTATCGAAAACTGCACTGGAAATTTTCCGTCTGTTTCATGAAAGTAGCTTATGCCATACACCTTTTCAAGTCTTTTCACAATGCTTTTTTTGATTATTGCTTGACAATCGGGCACACTGTGCAGTTGGGATCTGAGGCTATATCCCGTCACGGGAAAGGCGTCGTTTTTGCCTATGTATTCCTCCCAGGCTATTTTGCCAACGCCCACAAAAAGCTCTTCGAAGCTTCTTGCTTCAAAGTCTGCCATGTGTATCATAATGCGTTCGGCGCATCTGAGATTTATGTTTGCAAGACATATAGCCTCGTAATCGCCAATGAATTGAACCCGTCCGTCTGTGACAGAACTGATTTCATATCCCAGCTTTTTTACTTCGCCCGCAACAATGCTCTCGGTACCAAGCAGTGTGGGAATTGTAAGATTCAAGGTTTTCATAAATTCATCTCTTTTTGTCTTAAATAAGTTTTGTATAAATTTGCAGTAGATTTATTTGTGCAAATATGTTATTATATTTAGTGATGTTTAAATTTTAAGACACACTGCATAAATTGTCAATATTAAATTATATAGTTTGTTATAAGGAGTTTGGTACAATGCTTGATGTATGTCTTCTCGGCACCGGTGGCACGATGCCTCTTAAAAACCGTTGGCTGTCTTCAGCTGTTTTCAGATACAACGGTCATATCATACTTGCCGATTGTGGAGAAGGCACTCAGATTGCGTTCAAAATGGCTTCTTTCCTGTTCAAGTCGATTGATGTAATTTGCCTTACACATTTTCATGCCGACCATGTCAGTGGCATACCGGGCATGCTTCTTTCTATGGGCAATGAGGGCAGGGTAGAACCATTGCTCATCATAGGTCCCAGAGGAACAAGAAGAGTTATTTCGTCGCTCCGTGTTGTCGCACCTGATTTACCTTTCGTTGTAGAAGTTGCCGAAATTGAAAATGACGAAGAAACTTATTGTTTTGACGGATTCGAGATTACTGCCTTTAAGGTTATTCATCAGGTTGACTGCTATGGCTATCGCATCGATGTTCCCAGAGTAGGTAAGTTTGATGTTGACAAAGCAAAGTCCAACGATGTGCCGGTCAAAGTGTGGGGCATGCTTCAAAAAGAAGAAACTGTTGTTTTTGAGGGCAAAAAATATACTTCCGACATGGTTTTGGGTGATTCACGCAAAGGCATAAAAGCAGTTTTTTGCACCGATACAAGACCGTGCGAGGCAATAGAACGCAACTGTGCCAATGCCGATCTTGCAATTTTAGAAGGCATGTATGGCAGCGACGAAAAAGAGGGCGATGCAAAGATTAAGATGCACATGACCTTTGGCGAAGCCGCTACAATAGCAAAAAATGCCGAGTGCAAAGCATTGTGGCTCACTCATTTCTCTCCATCTCTGCCCGAACCCGAGCTTTTCATTGAAGAGGCACGCGCCATTTTCCCTGATGTTTATGTCGGATATGATGGCATGAAAACTGTTATAAATTTTCCTGAATAATTAAAAGGAATGATATTGTTGATTCAATTAAAATCATACATCTCAAACTTGCATTCAAAGCTGAAGACGTGGTTTTCCAAGTTGCATAGCTTTGCTGCTTCAAATATATATATACACTATATATTGCTTTCATTTGTCACAATGTTTGTTGTCGAGTGCTTTAACAGACGCTCAGTTTTGGCAGCATTCAGATTTTTGTGCTCAGATTTCCCTGCTTTTTCTGTTGGATTTTTTATTGTACTCACAACACTGTCGCTTACACATGTGTGCAAAAAGCGTAATTTCTACAAGTGCTTTCTGTCACTAGTGTGGGTAATACTGTCTTTGGTAAGCTTTATTGTATTTGCTTTTCGGCTTCTTCCTTTCAACTTCAATGACATTCTGGCACTGGGCGGCACCTTTACAATACTTCCAAAGTATCTTTCAGCCTGGCATATAATAATTATTGCTGTGGCTTTTGTTTTGTTGCTGCTTGTTGTGATATGGTTTTATCGTAAAACGGAATCTGTTTCGATAAACTTGAAAAAAGATGTAATTTTCCCCGTGTGTATGCTTGTGTTTACACTTATGTATTTCTTTTTTGCACGATTTACGGGAGTGGTTGACAACAAAATAACCGGTTTAACCAACAAGTATGAACGAAATGGATTTGCCTACTGCTTCACTTGCAGTGTATTTGAAAGGGGAATGAGAGAACCCACCGACTACTCCTCGGTCGAGGTTGCATCAATAGTTAATGATGTCAATAGCAATGTCAGCCCCAAAAAGAACAAGCCAAACATCATTTTTCTTCAGCTCGAATCTTTTTTTGATGTTAACAACATAAAAGAATTTTCATATAGCGAAAATCCCGTGACAAATTTCAATCTGCTCGAAGAAAAATTTTCTCACGGATATCTCAATGTTCCCACTTTCAGCTCCGGCACTGCCAACACAGAGTTTGAGGTTTTAAGTGGCATGAATGTCGATTTTCTTGGAATAGGTGAAATTGCCTATCAGTCTGTTGTGGGCAAAAAGCCTATTGAGACAGTTTGTCATATTCTTAAAAATCAAGGCTACACAACTCATGCAATTCACAACAACAATGCTTCCTTCTACAAGCGCAACGAGATTTATAAAAGTCTTGGCTTCGACACTTTCACATCTTTAGAATATATGTATGATGTTGAGTACAACACTCTCGGCTGGGCGCGCGACAAGGTGCTCACAACATCAATTGGCGATTGTCTTAACTCAACCGATGGAACCGATATGATATATGCAGTTGGTGTTCAGGCTCATGGCACATATTCACCCGGCCTTGTCGACAGTGCTCCGATTATCGATGTGACCGGAATTGAAAATCCGTCTACTGAGAAAAGCTACGAATATTATATCAGTCAGATTAAAGAGGTAGACAACTTCATCGGCGAGCTGATATCTTCTCTTGAAAACAGAAATGAACCCACTATGCTTGTGATTTTTGGCGATCACATGCCGGGATTTCAGGTGGAAGACGAAGAGCTTTTAAATGACAGTAAATATCAGACACAATATGTCATGTGGTCTAATTTCTCACATGACTTTACAATTAAAAATCTTCATTCCTATCAGTTGTACTCCTATGTGCTGGACCGTCTCAACATTGAAGGCGGCACAATTTCAAAACTTCACAAGCAGCATGAATACACTGCTTCCGAGGAATATATGCAAAAATTCGAGTTGATTCAGTACGATATGCTCGAAGGCGAGGGGATATCATATATGAAGCGTTCTCCGTTTTATGTAGACACCAAAATGGGTATCAGACCAATTGAAGCCAAAAAAGCTTTTGTGCAGGATGGCAATCTCATTGTTGAAGGCAAAAACTTTAATCAGTTCAGCTCAGTTGAATATGATGGCACGCTTTTGGATACTGAATTTGTAGATGCAAGCAAAATCATTGTAAGGGATTTTGTACAAAAAGAAAGAATCAACAAAATATCTGTTGTTCAGGCAGACGACAATTCCTATGTTTTGTCGTCGACAAAACCTGTGACTTTAAAGTAATATAAATGTTGGAAAATTTATTTGAAAACACTGAATTATTGGAGGAAAAACAATATGACAAAACACATTATCCTTTGGAAACTCAATGAGGAGTATAACACTCCCGAAATAAAAAATGGAATTAAACAAGGTCTCGAGAGCCTGCTCGGCATAGTTCCCGGTCTTGTTGAAATTAGAGTTGAAACAAAAAATCTTCCGTCATCAAATTCTGATGTGATGCTTTATTCTGTGTTTGAGGACGAAAAATCTCTCAAAGGCTACTCAATTCATCCTGAGCATGTAAAAGTTGCAGATACCTTTGTAAGACCATATACCGAAACCCGTGCTTGTTTTGACTATGAGGAATAAAATTAGAATTGTATAATAGTTTTTGATCCTAACTTGACACGAGTAAGAATTGTGTCGAATGTTGCTGAATGATGCCAAATAGTGTTGAAAAATGAAATTAAAAGGAGTTGAGTATTATGGCAGAAAAGAAAGAAAAAAGATATGTGAGCGATAATGCTCAACTTATGACTGAGTGGAATTGGGAAAAGAATACAAAAGTTGCTCCATCACAATTGACCCTTGGGAATAATAAAAAAGCATGGTGGATATGTAGCAAAGGCCACGAATGGCAAGCTGCGATAAATCATAGAAATAAAGGGAGCGGATGCCCATATTGCTCGGGGCGATTTGCCATTAAAGGCGAAAATGATTTGCAAACAGTTAATCCAACTTTAGCTAAAGAGTGGCATTATGAAAAAAACAATGGATTAACTCCTTTAGATGTAATGCCGAACAGCGTCAAAAAAGTCTGGTGGAAATGCACTAAGGGGCATGAGTGGCAAGCATCAATAGACAGTAGAAACAGAGGAAATGGATGCCCATATTGCTCGGGGCGATTTGCCATTAAAGGCGAAAATGATTTGCAAAC
>JAZNBF010000006.1:0-3075 GCA_045586905.1 Clostridia bacterium | reverse complement strand
CTCACAGAACGACATGGCTACGATCCGACTTGCCATTTACAAGATTGTGACGACGAGAGAAGAAGATTTCCGATTGTGCCCAGTGAGAAGATGTGTCGGCAAAGTCGACTGTTTCCTCCGCGACAATGAATTCATTGACGGAGTTCCACTCATTTTTGCGTGTTATTTCGTCACCCTCATAGCAACCATAGCCTGTCCACCTCACATAGCGTCCCCAAAGGGGTGTGATATCAAATGCAAGGTGAGCGTTGGAGTTACCCGGGGAGAATCCGTCAAATACGGTGGTCCACTCGGAATTGTCTTGTGACACTTCAACCTTGAATTTATTTTTTCTCACATGACCGTTGTAGAAAGCAATGGAGAAGCCTGTGAGGTAACGTGAAGAGCCGAGGTCTGTCACAAACTGAGCTTCACCGTCGTAGCCATTGGCTGCAAAACGGGTAGAAATGTTGCCATCGCAGATGTTTGACGGTGGATTGTGTGGTTCGGGGATGTAGGGCGATGTAACCGAGGCAAACTCAACACCCGATCTTACTCCGGGTATGGTGAGAGGTGTAAAGACTACTCTGAAAATGGATGTGCTGCCAGTTTTTTTGTTGGTAGCTTTAATGTATGCTGCCTCGCCAAGAGCACTTGCCTGAGTAATTTCAATTTCTATACCATCAGCTGCAGTGGCAGTAACCTCTCCGAGCTTTTCGGTTTCAAAGTTGTAGGCACCGATGCCGCTTTCAAACTCTGCAAGAGGGATACCGTCTATGGAGATAGATGTGAGGCTGACATTTGAACTGAGGTATTTATCCCACTGAGAAGTGGGGAGAATTTCGGGTTTTTCCGCATTTTTATCTTCAAGCATGGGTGTTACAACCATGGTTATGGTGCCTTTTTTCACACTGTCTGCGTGGAGATATATTTTGTAAAAGCCTGCGTTGCTTAGGCCCGGAGTGTTTTCGGGGCCGGGCTGGGGAGATGCGGGATGATGAACAGCCTCCATAACACCAAGCTCAAGAGAGGGAATGTCGGAGATAAATTCCACCTTGCAATATTTACCACTCTTTGATTTCATGGTGAGAGATTTACCATCGGAATTTATGATAATCTCGTTGTCCTTGGTGGTGTGGAAGTAGGAATAGATTTCATATGGCTTATTTGCCACAAACTCATCGCGCACAATTATCTGAGTACGGTTGTTTACAAGAGCAAAGCCTCGACGGTACTCGTCGAAAACCTCTTTGTAGCAAGGCACGAGGTCATATACTGCATAGGCTGCACCGTCAGTTGTGCCCGTGGACACATATGGTGTGCGTGTGTCATATATGTTTGAAGGGTCGGTCTGCTGATAAGCATTCTGGGGGTCTACATGCAGGCAGTTGTGCCCTTCTGTTCTCATGCGATAGTACCAGCCTCTTGGTGCATCGGGGAAGTAGATTTCGGCACCTGTTTCCTCAAACCATCTTTCACCGTAGGCATCCATTACAAATGTGCCTGCGTCGGGATGGTCGTGGCCTGTTTTGTGGTTGCCGCCTTTTGTGCCGAGATAGATGGAGTCGGGCTCGTAGCCTGTGCGAAAGATAGCAGTGGGTTCAAGTCCGTCCATGATATAGTCCTTGGGAAGACCTGCGCGCCAGTCTACCGAATAATCGGCTTCGGGATTGTACCATATAAGGTCATTTGCTTCTGCTCCGCCATAGCGCTCGTAGGTTTCGAGACGGTAGGAGGCAAGCTGAGGAACATTATAGCGCTCTGCCAGATAGAAATAGACAGGGTCACCTTCTCTGAGAGCATCGTCAGTAACATCGGAATGGTTGAATGATATGGTGGTGCCTCTCATGGCAAAGGGCAGATAGCAAGTCTCTTTTAGGCCGGGATAATCCTGAAGTCCACCGTCGGTGCCTGCTGCCGAGATCATTGCCTGTGTCATATACATGAGAGAATATACCGAATATCTCCAGTAGCCAAGGCCTTCGGCATAGTTGCCGTCGGGTTCGAACTGATAGAGAAGATAGTCGGGTATGTAGTCTACAACATGATTGATATATTCATTGCAGTAGTTTTCGTAGCCCTCTTCATCACAGATGGCAAGAGCTGCAGTTACAAAACCTTTGGAGTTTGCCGCGATAACATTGTTTCTGAAGTTCATGTAGCCGGCAGCACCGCGAAGTCTTACAGTGTAGTTGAAAGCATTTATCATGAGAGCATTTCTCATGGCGATTTTCTGCTCTTCGGTCCAGTAGTCATAGCACCAGTCATATGCAAGAGCATAGCCCGATGCAACATGTCCGCCATCGAGACCTGTGGAGGTCTGAGTCCATGGGATAGAGGTGTCCATCATATTTTCTACCTCTTTCCATATACGGTCAGCATATTTCGCCTTCTGGGCGGGGTCGTCTGTGAGAAGATACATAAGACCGCAGTTTTTGGCAACCGATTCGACATCACGGTTGAAGGCTGTAACGCCTGAAGAGCCAAGATATTCTGCCGGTGTGGGCTCGGTGGTGAGATAGCCATCGGCAGTCTTTCTGACAGCTTCATATGCCACCTTCATGAAGGGATCGGTGTCTTTGTATTTTTTGATTCGGCTGATCAGCTCGTCGGTTATGAAAAGTCGGGGGTGAGACTTGCCGGGGTGTTTTTCTTTGACAAGAGCTGCATAGTTTGTCTGTGTTTCGGGCTCGAAGCGGCCGGGTATGATGAGCTCGCCTTTTTCGTTGGGAACGGTTTTTTCTTCCCTTGCGCCCTCTAAAAAGATTTTGCTCACATACACCTCGGTGTCTTCAAAGAAGTGGCTTGAGGTGTAGGGGAAAGCCGAAAGGGATATGGTGGTGCATTGATAGGGTTTATAAAGAGGCTTGTTTGTAGCGGGATGCTCAAAATCGCCCATGTCGTGAAGACCGCCTGCAAGTGCGAGACGGATTTGTCTCCACTCGCCTTCCCAGTTGACACCAAAGCCTGTGGTGTAGTGGTCGACGGGGGAAGTTTCGGGGTTGTCGGGACCGTAGAGTCTGTAAAGGAAAGGATTGCTGGTTTTTTTGGCAGAATACATTTCTATTACAAGATACTGATATTTTTCCAGTCCCA
>JAZNBF010000005.1:0-3335 GCA_045586905.1 Clostridia bacterium | reverse complement strand
ACATGTGGAAAGGATAATATTTATGAGTAATCTTTCATCCAACGAATTAAACGGTACCGTCGAAGTTGGCGGCGGTGAATCGGCATTTGATATGTTTATGAGCGGTGCATCAATTGATGAGGTAAATGCAAAGTTCTTTTCAGAGGTTCCTGACGAAAGTGAAGACACCGTTTCTGTCAACTCAGAGAACGCATCGGGTGCAGTGGCAGCCAATAATGATGCAGGTTCTTCTGAGGAAAATAATGCTGATAATTTGGATGTATCCGAAAATCGCGATGAGGGTGCTGACAATGAGGAAGGCACATCTTTGGCCCGTCAGTCTGAAGATGAAGCTGGTGACAGTGAAACTGATGAAGGGGCAAATGTCAAAAGTGTCAATCCTGACAGCGCAGTTGAGCGAATGTTCACTCAGGCAGAGGTTGACAAGATTGCCCGTCGTGCAAGAGTAAAGGAAAAAGGCGCACACGACCGTCTTCAGAGTGAGTATGATGAATTTGCCAAAGGTGTTGCCAGTCTTCTCGGCGTTGACACATCGGATATGTCAAGCATCAGAAACGCTTTAAAAACTGAACTTTTAAAACGCGAAGCTGAGGCCGAAGGTATTGAAGATACCGACCTTTATGCCAGAGCGAAAAATGCCGAGAATGAGCTTGAAAATCTTAAGAGGCAAAAAGAGGATGAAGAAAAAAGCGCCTTTGTCAATAAATTTTTGTCGGATGTTGAGCTTCAGCTTGATGAGTTTTCCAGACTCCACCCCGAGGTGGACATTGAAAGCTTTTCTGAAAGAGCTGATTTTAATACAGTGCTGAAAACCTTGTATACCAACGAGGACACAAAGGACAAATGTGTGATGAAAGCTTTTGAAGCATTTGGTGCTGTTTCGCAAAGTGCGTCTCCTTCAGTTGATGTTAAGGCTGAAAAGGCGAAAAAGGCAATTGAAGCCAACAAACAGAGACAGAATGAGAATGCTTCTTCATCAAAGGCTGTGTCTAAAACACAGGTGCTTGATTATGCCAAATTGTCTCCCAAAGATTTTCTCGAGCTCGGAATACGAGCTTCAAAAGGTGAGATTATTATTCCGTAGCACGAACTGCGTAGCAGTGCGTGCAGCTAAATTCGCATGAATGCGAGCTAAATGTGCTGATGCACGCTAAATTACTTTGTAGCTAAATTGACCTATGGTCAGCTATTGGCGAATTTAATTTAGCTGTTTTTACAAACAATTCAGCTATGGAGCGAAGCGAAATAATTTAGCTTTGAACTTTAGTTCAAAATTTAGCTGAAACAATATGCTATGGAAAGACTTTTCCTTTTGAGGTGTAAATTTAATCGAAAGGAAAATATATATGTCTAATGTAAATACTACCGCAACCTTAACTGCGGAAATGAAAACTTTTTATTCAGAGCAGCTCATCAGCATTGTTGAGTCTGTGTGTGCGTATAGAAAGCACGCGAAAAAAACTGCTCTCCCTAAAAACGAGGGCAAAGTTGTTAACTGGAGAAAGTTTGACAAGCTTGACCTTGCGACTACTCCTCTTACCGAAGGTGAGGTACCTGCAGGTAACAAACTTAAAATCAATCCTATCACTGCTACTGTGCATCAGTATGGTGACTACACAAAGCTCACCGATGTTGTAATGCTTCATGCAGTTGATAATCTTCTTGTTGAAGCAAACCATGCTCTTGGCATTCAGGCTGCAGAAACTTTAGATTATCTTGCAGGCAGTGCGTATTGTGCAGGAAACAATGTTATCTTTGCAGGCGGCAAGACCTCAAGAGACGATCTTACTGCTTCTGACACCATCTCTGTGACAGATATCTTAAAAGCTGCACAGTTCCTCAAATCAAAATCAGCCCAGAAGATTGAAAATGCATACTGGTGCATTATTCATCCTGATGTTGCATTTGACCTTATGAGCTCCGAGGGTTGGATTGATGTTACCAAATATGCCAACAACGACAAGATTGTTGAAGGCGAAATTGGTAAGCTCCACGGTGTGAGATTCATTGAAACTCCGAATGCTATCAAAATAGATGATGCTTATCAGACCATTGTTTATGGCGATAATGCATTCGGCTGTGTTGATGTGGCAGGTGCGAACCTTCAGACCATTGTAAAACAGCTCGGAAGTGCAGGTACATCTGATCCTCTTAATCAGAATGGCTCTGCCGGCTGGAAATGTGAAGATGCCACAGTTATTCTCAATGATGATTTCCTTATCAGAATTGAGTCTTGCTCAGGCATCTGATAGTGTAACAAGAAAGAAACATGCTGCGCCGAGGCATTGATTCGGTGTTTCGACAGATGCGATTGATCGGCGCATCGTATGTTGCCCCTGACGGGAATTATGATTCATTATGTTTAGAGTATGTCTATTTATAATGCAATTTAATTTCTGTCGGGGGTTTTTCTTTTGTTACTCAGGAGTGATTAAGATGCTTAATTACAACATTCATATAAGGCCTGGGAGAATTTGGCAAATGAGATAATAATGCTTGCTGTAAGAGATGTGTATGAACAAAATAATTATGCACAATCGGCACTTGCGTTTCTTCGGTCTGACTGGGGAAGATTTCTTTGTCCGGCAGATATTGAGCTTATCCTTGGTCGGATAGTTTCTGACAACAAAAAAATGGAAAGGAGTGATAGCGATGTTTCTTCCAAATCTCAAATACAGAAAGCTTGCAAACCCTATAATAATCAACCGGTTCGGTGGTCTTAACCGAAGCGAAAGCATTGAAGACTCTGAATTTTCGGATATGTTGAATGTCAGCGGAAGAAAATATCCGTTTATTGCATCAGGCAGGGCGAGAAAGAAAATATATGCATCAGACGGAAAAATAGAGATTGCTATGCCTTTACCATACGGTGAGGGTGATATGACATCTGATAATTTTTGCGGGATTATTGACGGGTATTTTTATTATAAAAATAAGCAGAAGGCGAAGCTGAAAAGAAATCTGCAATTTCCTTATCCGTATGACGACCCTGTGAATTATCCGCAGTTTGGCGGGAAGGAATATCCGCACTGTGTTGTGCAGTTTAACGGAACATATATTATTTTTCCGTCTGCTAAGGTTTATGATCCTGCGACGGATACGCTTAAATCTCTCGTTGTGCCGAGGACTGTGAGTTATGCTAAGTTTTCTTCTTTGAAAGATTCAAATAATTCAATTGAATCAGTCATTATTAGTTCGCCTTTTTCTGTTGCTGATGCATCCCCCAGCAGTTCTTTGAATCATTTTGGATATACAACCGACAAAAATGCTCCAAAGGTCGGTGACAGACTTACTATATGGTATGATGTTGCATCTGATAAAAACCCGTCATACAA
>JAZNBF010000004.1:0-35626 GCA_045586905.1 Clostridia bacterium | reverse complement strand
TAATTACTAAATTACATGTTTAATTAAGAATATGAACTTTACAAAAATAGAATATTAATTTTAGCAAAATTACCTTTTACTTGTTTGATGGTATAAATCCACACATTGGGCAAAATGCTTGTTTGAAAGATATATTACATTTGTGACAAAATTTTAACATATTATTTTGTTGTTTTTGGAAAACTTCTTCTGTTTGTGTTCTTTCAACCAGTTGGAGAAGATATGCTTTAACTAATTGCATATACATAGTTAAGGCCTCTGTAAGTTCATTCATATGTTTTTGAAGTTCTAGCATTTTTTTGAATCTAAATAATCCGGGTGATTTTTATCCTCGATTTTACACAATTCAACAATAGCACACATAGTTTCGTTGACGTGTGCAGCAGTAATATCAGCAAAGTCACAAGCTCTTGTGAATTTTGTATCATTCTTTTCTAAAGGAATTTTATTTTCAAATGATGCAGGATAGTTTTCAAAAATACCCATAACATAACCCCCAAAATCAAAATTCATCTAATTGTATTCGAAATATGTCATAGTCGAATTATACCACTATTGGTTTTTTAAAGCAATATATCTTTTAAAAATTCGTCAAATGTGATATAATATTTTTCGTGAGGTGTACGTTATGGAAAATATACAATATAAGAAATTTTATAGAAAAGCCGACAAACATTTGAACGGCAAAAGTAGAAATAAGTAATCAGTTTTTCGGTTGGCTATTAGGATTTGGCAAAAAAGCTCAAATCGTTTCACAGCCAGAAGTAAGAGAACAGTTTGCGTTTACCTTGATAAGATAAGAGAGATGTATTAAAGAAGTATTAAAGATGTTAGTTAGTTGTATGAAAGTAGTATAAAAGTTGTATGTTTTTTGAATCAAAATAGGTTTTGACAAGTTAGTCACATTATGGTATAATGAGTGTGTAGAATCACATCATTGATGTGACTAACAAAAAAGTAATACATAAAACAAAGCCTTATTTAATCAAGGTTTCCGCATCACTGCACCACCCAATCAAGACCACGAAGTGGGCTTGATATGTTGAAATGATGGGACTTATCGGTGCAGGTAACAACCCAAGGCTAAGCATGACTGTTGCTGTTGCTGTTGCAGTTCAGGAAGCAATGAATAAATAAGATTTATTGGAAGTAATATTTTAAAGGCAGAAACGATTTTCGTTTCTGCCTTTTTATGTTATACATCGGTTTGACAAGCATTTAAAACGATGATATAATGTTAGCATTAAAACAGTATAGAGGTGGCACAATTATGATAAAAAGACAACATGAACTTAAAGTAACTGCCGAGCACAATGCCAACGGTGAAGAGAAGATGTATCTTGCAGATCTTTCCGATTTTAAGGGCAAAAACGAAAAGCTCAGGATGTTTTCACATATAAGCCTCAATGCAGGTGAAGAAGTGGAGTATCATGTTCACAAGGGAGAATTTGAAAGCTACTACATCCTCTCGGGAAAAGGTCTGTATAGTGACAACGGACGAGAGATGGAAGTTGAAAAAGGCGTGATTACCTTTACTCCGTCAGGCGAAGGTCATGGAATTAAAAACATCGGAAATGACACCCTCGAATTTATTGCTCTGATTATTAAGGATTAAATGAAAAAACACATCATTTCGAAAACGGAATGATGTGTTTTTTTATTTTATTCAGCAGGCATAAATTTATAGTAGCCTTTCAGTTCATATGAAGTGTTGGTATGCAAATCGGCATCTTGAATAATCCGGAAATATGCCTTGCCATAATCTGTCGAAAATAAACCTTGTGTGCCACTATACATTTCGCGTGTGCCAAGTCCAAAGACAGGATCGATGCCCATTTCTATTTTATGAATGTCGCCAAAGCCAACAAATTTTGAAGCTTTGTTGTTGCCGCAGTTTCCACCGACGGTTCCATCCACCACTACGGGAGCAGATTCATCTTCGGTGATGAGAAGATTGTTTTTATAGATGTCGGAAGTGCCCATGCACTGCAATCCATACCAGGTATGCACCGTTACATCCTCTAAAGCAGTAAGAGCGATATGTTCATCCCACACCTTGCCATCAAAAACAACTGCATGGGTTTCTTTGAGAACTGCCCTACCCGATCCGTCAACCTTTTTGGTGTTGGTTGCCTGAACAAGATTGGTCCACGATATTTCGAGCTTGTTACCATAGCCCTTGCGATTATAAACGGGAGCACCGTCAACGCTCACTGACAAGCTGACAGTTGCGGCTGTGGGTGTGCCTCCGGCTCCTGTGTTGGTGTATTCATGGTTTCCTCCGGTAAAATGGAGGCTTTCGGCATCATCACCGTCGATGTTGTTTTTGGCTTTGACAAAAAACGGTGCGTGCCAGTCGGAATAGGATGTGATGAAAGTATTGGCATTTTCGATGTTGTAAAAAGGGTTTTTACTGTTGTTTTCCAAAGTTGCAAACTCATAGAAATCAAAGAGATTGTTGCCGCCATTTCTTTTGAGTGTGGTGACGATGTCATTATGAGCACCGTATTTGGAAACCACAGTGATGACATCATTTTGGATTATGTAGAAAAAGTTATAGACAGTATCTCCTTCAAAGATTGTCTTGTGTGATTCAAATCGGGTTTGTTTTCGCTGCGACTTATCTGCCAGCCTTATTATGATGGCAGATACTTCGCTTCTTTTTATAAAACTTTGAGGATTAAATCTTCCGTCATTGTCACTGCCCGTTAAAACTCCGGCATTGTATAACAGATGCACGCTTTCGTCATTCATGGCATCGGGAATGTCGGATGCAGTGTAGTTATTTACAGGATTGAGTTCGTGGCGGGGAAGTGCATTTGCTACAATGGTTACAAACTGAAGTCGCGTAGCTTTGGCATCATAATCTAAAAACTGATTGTCTGCTATGATGCCATTATTTAAGGCATAATCGACATATGGCATGTACCATTTTTCATGTTGAGAATTGAACTCATGCTCTCCCGTGTGATAAATACTGTGCAATCTGCATGCGATGGCTATTGCTTCGGCTACTGTATGATTATCATCGGGAGAAAAGGTTTCTTTTCCGGTACCGTTGATGAGGTCAAATTCATATGCCCTCTTTACATTTTCAGCATACCATGCATCAGACAGAACATCGGAAAAATAATGAGGCTTATATTCTCTGACAGGCATGAAATTGCTCATGTTACCCGTCTCAAACGCTATTGAACTATATCTTTGCGATAATAATATCAAAATGAATAACAAAACTGATACTAATTTTTTCACATATATCATCCCATGAATTTTATGATAATTAATTATATCACTTCGAGTGATTTATTGCAATAATATGGCAAAAAGCTTTCCTTTTAAAGGAAAGCTTTTTGGGTTATATAAGATTAAGTTTTTTCATTTCGGCCTTGAGTCTTTCAAGATTCTTTTCTTCCATTTCAAAAAGAGGAAGTCGCAAATCGCCTGCATCAAAGCCCATAAGGTTCATAGCAGTTTTGACGGGAATGGGGTTAACCTCGCAAAAGAGTGCTCTTATGAGTGGAAGGTATTTAACCTGCATCTCCCCTGCCCTCTTGTAGTCACCATCAAGACACAGTGCACACATATCGTGAGTTTCTTTCGGCATGACATTGGAAAGTACAGAAATCACGCCCTTGGAGCCTACACTCATCATGGGAACTATAACATCGTCATTGCCCGAATACACATCGATATCATCGCCGCAGCGGGAGATGATTTCAACACTTCTGCCTACATCGCCCGTTGCTTCTTTTATGGCAACGATGTTTTCTACCTTTGAAAGAATTTCTACTGTGGGAGGCAAGATATCGGAGCCTGTGCGGGAAGGAACATTATATAAAATAGCAGGAAGGCTGGTGGATGCAGCTAAGGTATGATAGTGCTCAACAAGACCGCGCTGTGTGCTTTTGTTGTAATATGGAGCTACCCATAGCAATCCGTCGGCGCCTAATTTTTCTGCTTCCTTATTCATCATAACGGCATGAGCAGTGTTATTGCTTCCTGTACCTGCAATGATAGGAATGCGACCTTTTGCAACCGATACTGCACACTCTATGGCGCAGAGATGCTCGTGGTCCTCAAGAGTGGGTGCTTCACCTGTGGTGCCGCAGATGACGAG
Source organism: Clostridia bacterium (assembly GCA_045586905.1). Classification (GTDB taxonomy): domain Bacteria; phylum Bacillota; class Clostridia; order UMGS1810; family UMGS1810; genus RGIG1828. The sequence continues at coordinate 31,506 of JAZNBF010000004.1, read as the reverse complement.
TGCATCGGTGGATGAGGCTATCTGATGTTCAATAATTTTCTCAAGTGCGTCAAAATTTACTCCTTTTTCATTGATTGGAGTGACTAAAGCAGTGGCTGAGCCGGTAAAAATTGTGTGTTTCATAATAAAACCCCCAATTCATATTAAAAAATTTCTCTTAAGAAGATTTATATGCACCTTAGATGAATTTTTGATTATAATTTGAGTTAGAAAAAACTCTGACACTTTATTAAAAGGATAAGTGTCTGTCTTCGCCTTCTCCAAGGCGAATTACATCGAGCTTCTTTTCGGACGGTGTCCACACAACTATGTCGAGTGCGATGTCGGGACCTTTGCCGTCGCTGCCTGCAACATAGAACATTTTGGGAATAACCAGGGGACATGGCAAAGGATTTTTGCCTTCCTCATTTTTTTCGAAAGGCAAGAGGTTTGAATCGCGATGAGTATGACCGCTGAATGCTATGATGAGTTTGTGGGGATTGTTTCTGGCAAAGTCGGATATTATGTCTACTGCTTCGCTTCGGTCTTCAATTGTGCCACAGAGGGCATTGATGTAGGCATCGGATACACTTTCACCATTCCAGACTTTGATGGTGGCCGAAGGCTCGCCCCAATAATGATGGAAGAGAGGTACATGAACCATCAGGATGACATACTTTTGTGTGTCAAGGGCGATGTCTCTGAGCCATCTGAGCTGAGAGGAGCCAAAATTCCATGTGGGCGCAGGGTGTCTGGAAGAAATGTCGGAATCGGAAGGGAGCGACAAAAACACCAGACGGGTGTTGGATTTATCATGGTCAATATAAAAATATGAGCCGGATTCATCATAGACTGCAGTTTTATTGCCGGATTTGTTTTTGGTGAGCTTGTTCCAGAAATCAGGTTTGAAAAAATCGGCACCGATGCCATCGTGGTTGCCACCCACAAATACAACGGGGCAGTCGGCAGAGGCATCTATTTTGCCAAAGAGACTATTTGCCAGTGTTTCAAGCTCAGGTGTTGTGATATGGTTTTTTCTGCCAAGCGATGCCGCGAGGTTGTCTCCAAGATTGATTGCCATATCGAATGAGATTTCGCCTGAAATTGTACCAAGGATTTTGCACAGTAATTCTACACTTTCACTATCGGCAGAATCGGTGTGGAGATCGGTGAAGAGAGGAAAAACGAGAGAATCTTCCCGTCTGAGATTTTCAATTTTTTCTTTAAGAGAAAAAATTGTGTCATTATCAAACAGCTTGTTTTCTGCCATATTATCACATCCAGAGGTTATTCTTTATGAAATTATTATAGAATTAGTGAACATTTTAGATGTCACCGATTTCTCATTCTTTTTTCGCGATAGTAATTGATGCTATTAGTAATCTGCGAATTTTACTACATCTATCAAACATATCTTCATACTCTTCTTCAGTTATCATCTTTGTATCTTTAAAAAGTCCTAACCAATAATCACTTTCGTAACATTCTTTTAAAGCAATTTGAAATTTATTTATAAAATCCGCTTTACTTGCTGCATAATTAGCTTCGTGAATATTGGCTCCAATGCTTGTGCCACTCCTCAAAAGCTGATTTAGCAACACATTTCCTTTTCTGTTTTCCTTTATCTCTGTACACAGATTAACAATATCAACTGCAAATTGTTTTGACAAATCTACAAGTTTGTTTTCTTTCATATCATTTCTCCATTTTATGAATTGACAACTGTCGTTGTCATGAATTGGCTAAAGCCATGAATTGTTGCTATCGCAACATGAATTGAATTGCCTATATAATGCACGAAGTGCAATTCATGAGCCGCAAGGTTCAATTCATGAAATCACAGATTTCAATTCATGCCGTCAGGCAATTCATTGAGTTTGCTTTGCAAACTCATTATAACACAACTAAAGCTTAATATCAATATTGTGATGAAAATTGCATGTGAATTTGTTGTCCTTTTTATTGTACACCTCATAGTGTAACATTAAGACATACAAAGAAAGGAGATAATAAAATGATTACAAAATTATTTGGAAAAAAAGATAGTTTAAACGAAACAAGACTTATTGTCATTCTCCTTGGCATAGGAAACATCGCAGTTTTAATTAAATCGGGCTTTGTTGACATTTCTCTTGTGGTAATCCTCGTTGAAGCTCTGATTGTGACATCGGCACTATTTCTTACAGTCAGGCTCTTTAGAGAATACAGAGCCTTTGTAAAGAAAAGGCAAACAGCATAAAAATCCTCCAAAGTTTTCTTTCATTATAACCCCTGTAAAAACAAAAAACTCCCCGACGGGGAGTTTTTTGTTTTTATGTTATTCTTCTTTAAAAGCATGGATAATTACGCTGCCTGTGGCATCTTTGGGTTGTGGGAATCCGGCTGCATGACACATTGTGGGTGCGATATCGGTGAGGTCGATGGGACGGGTAATAATCTCGCCCTCTTTGAAGCCTTTACCACACATGATGCAGAGTGCACGGATGTCGCCACCTGTGTTATTTTTGGCAGAGGGAATCTGCTGAGCATGAACACCCGATATGCCGCTTGCATTGGCACCGAGCATACCATAGACAACATCGCCGCAATGCTCACCGCCAAGTCCCACAAAGCCTGCCTGGTCACGGGGAACTGCAAAGGCACAGAGATGGAGTCCGTCGCTTGATTTCATATGAGTGTTGAGAGCATCCATTATCTCGTGAACTGTCTTTTCATAGTCTTCGGGTTTTACTATACCTGTGGGTTCTCTGCCCTCAAGGTTAATAAATACGTGGCAGGTACCAACGGGATATGCCTTGGTCTTTGACCAGTCTGCAGATTCTTTTCTTACGCTTGCATTACGATTGGCATCGGGTGCAAAGGTGAAAAGACCAGCTTTTTCTAAAACCTGTGAAGTAAAGATCACTTCTTTTTGTCCTATTGCACCGTGGTCGGACATAATGCAGAAATATGTATCTTCATCACATACATTGTCAAGAAGCCAGCTAAGATGCTCATCGACAAGAGAGTAGCATCTTTCCAAAACATAGCGTGCTCTTACAACAATTTCATCATCCTCAGAAAGTATGATATTGTCGAGCTTATGATAGCCCTCAGAGAAACTGCGGAAATAGTGATTGGTTGTGTCTACAAAGCTTACGTAGTCAAAAATTATGTCATAGTCGTGAAGCTCCATGCTGCGGGTAATAACTTTCTTTTTCCAGCTAAGGTCAAATGAATGAACATCGAAATATTTGTCAATATCAACATCCAATATGCCATTTAAGCCTGCGTAAACTGAGTGAACCTCGGCAATATCCATTATATCATCGGCATAAGCTTCATTCTGAGACTCTTTAAGGATGTTTTTAACTGCAGGAACATAAACCACATATCTGCCATTTTCTGCATCCATTTCGTCGAGACGAGCTCTGAAATGGAAAAGGCATGTGCGGCCGTCATCGGTCATAAGCTCACGGGTGATTGGTTTTGTCCATTCGCCAACGCCGATTGTTTCAGATGCCTTTGCGCTTTCGACATCGGCACCAACCTTTACACCATCGGGTGTGGTGATGACTATCCATGAATAATCTTCAACCTCGTCGGCATTGTAGAACTGATTGCCCTTGAGCGCTTCAAATTCGTAAACATTTGGTTCAATCTCTTTGCCCTTCGGGAGGTCTACATCAGTTGTATTAAAAAACGCACCGTCTACCTTGGCACCTGTGACAACGAGTGTGGCTTTGTCGATGCCTGTGTTTATGTGCATAAACTGCTGAGGTCTGCCGCTTACATAGGTCTGAGACGCTGATTTATTAGGTGTATAGCTCACACCGCCGCCTACCATATCTACATTGTCTGTCTTGGCAGGACCGGCTGAACAACCACCTAAAACGAGAGATTTATAGCCATTGCGAGCTGCTGTTTCCCAGAATCTTTCAGCTTTTGTGTTTGCGCTGTGATATGAAGTGATAACTTCCCACGGATTGGTACCGGGAACATGCATGCTCTCGCAGACTGCTCCGTGAACGGAAGGAACTGCGCCTGTGTAGATGGAGTTCCAGCAAGTGGGCGAAACTGATGGGAAAACGGTCATACAGTCATCGAAAAATACGCCTTTTTCCATAAGTCTTTTGAAAGCAGGAAGCTTGCCTTCGGCAATCTTGGCTTTGATGTAGGATGGCATGGCACCATCGACACCAAAAAGTAAAAGTTTAGGTTTTTTCATAATTGTAACACTCCTGAATGAATTTATGTATTTTAATTATTCTTCTTTTAATGCCTGGAATATTACACCGCCTGTGGCATCCTTTGGTTGCGGGAGTCCTGTTGCATAGCACATTGTGGGTGCAATATCGGTAAGGTCAATCGGACGGGAGAGAGACACGCCTTTTTTGAATTTGTTGCCCATCATAACGCATAAGGAGCGAATGTCACCACCTGTGGCATTTTTGGCAGAAGGAATCTGCTGAGCATGAACACCACCATTGTAGCCACCCATTTCGCCACCCATCATGCCATAGACAACATCACCCGAGTCGGGGCCTCCCTGACCTACAAAGCCTGCCTGATCGGCCGGCACAGCAAATGCTGTGGCAGGAAAACCGTCACGGTCTCTGCCATAGGTGTGAAGAGCATCTATGATTTCGCGGACAACCTTTTTGTAGTCTTCTTTTTTGACAATGCCACAGGGTTCTCTGCCCTCTAAATTGACAAAAATACTGCCGCAGCCTACGGGATAGGCTTTGGTCTGAGACCAGTCTACACGGTCTTCAACATAGGCAACCTTACTCCAGTACTTGTCTGTGTTATATTTTATGAGACCTGCCTGTTCCAGAATAATTTGCTGATTGTAATCGTCACGATAGCCAACTGAGCCATGGTCGGAAATGACACAAACCTGTGTGTCTTCGTCTACCAGATTGTCGAGCAGCCACGCAACATGTTCATCGACGAGCTTATAACATCTTTCCATAGCAATGTGAGCTATTTCTATCTTTGGATCGTCTTTGTCAAGATCTTCGTTTTTGTAAATGTTAAAGCCCTCAAATGCCGGACGGAAGCAGTGGTTAACTGTGTCTACAAAGCCCATGTAGTCAAATACTATATCATAATTTTCTGCTTCAAGATTTCTTGTGATGACCTGTTTTCTCCAGTTGCAGTCAAAGGCATGACATTCGAAATATTTGTCCTGATCAAACACTCCAACCCCGTCGAGACCGGCATATACAGAATGTACCTCTGCTATGTCTTTTATGAGTTCGGCATCTTCTCTGTGCTGAACCTCTTTCAAAAGGTTTTTGGTGGCGGGAATAAATATTACATATCTGCCGTTTTCAGCATCCATAATGTCGAGACGTGCTCTGAAATGAAATGGCCATGGGCCTTCGTCGGTGTTGAGAATGCGGGTGATGGGTTTTGTCCACTCGCCAACACCTATTGTCTCAGACATCTTTGCACTTTCTGCATCCACACCGATTTTTACACCATCGGGTTGAGGGATGACAACCCACGAAAAGTCTTCGATTTCATCGTGGTTGTAGCAGTCGCCGCCTTTTATGCACTTAAATTCGTATACGCCTTTTTCAAGCTCTTTGCCACGGGGAAGCTCGACCTTGTCGGTAGAGAAGAGTGCGCCTTTGTCTTTGGCACCTGAGATGCTGAGGATGACCTCGCTCTGGTCGGTATTGATGTGGAAAAACTGCTGAGGAATACCGCTGACATAGGTTGCCCCTGTGCGCTTATTGGGAGTGATGCTGACACCGCCCAAAATCTGATTGACATTATCAGTTTTGGCAGGGCCGGATGCGCAGGCAGAAACAATGAGAGACTTGTAACCCTTTTTGGCAGCTGCTTCCCAGAATTTTTCTGCCTTTATATTACTGCTGTGATATGAGGTGACAATATCCCAGGGATTTGTACCATCACGATGGATAGACTCGCAGATACCTCCGTGGACCTTAGGCACTGCACCTGTGTAGATAGAGTTCCAGCAGGTGGGCGAAATTGACGGATACACTGTCATACAATCTTCAAAGAAAACACCGTTTTCGATGAGTTTTTTGAATGTGGGAAGTTTGCCTTTGGCTACTTCGGATTTGATGTAGGAAGGCATAGCACCGTCGATGCCGATGAATAAAAGTTTGGGCTTTTTCATAATTTTCACGCTCCGGTAGGACAACATATATATTGAATTGTTTGACGATATGCAAGACTGTTTTTTGACAATGTTATGATAATATTCTGACAATTTTTGCGTAACACTTATCAACAAGGTTAGTATACATTTAAAACACTTATTTGTCAATATAAAAATTAATAATATTTGCTTATATCACAAGCCCGTATTTAACCTTAATTCTTTCAAGTTTTTCTATCATAGGCTCCGATATAAACCAAAGAAAAAACGAAGTTCCAACAGCATGAATCTACATAAAAATCAACAATAAATTGTAACACCCGATATAAAACAAACTGCCCCAAATCCTGATGAGCTTCAGTTTGGGGCAGAAAGTATTTTTTAATTTAATTCTGCTAAATCATATATAAGTTTTTCGGTTTTTCCCCATCCAAGACAGGGATCGGTGATGGATTTGCCATATATGCTCTCGCCAATCTTCTGGGCACCGTCTTCGATGTAGCTTTCAATCATAAAGCCTTTGACGAGTTTTTTGATGCGCGCATCGTGGCGGCAGGAATGCATAACATCTTTGGCAATTCTTGTTTGCTCAAGATATTTTTTGCCGGAGTTAGCATGGTTGGTATCGATTATGACAGAAGGATTGGCAAGGCCTGATGCATCGTAGAGCTCACAGAGCGACATAAGGTCTTCGTAGTGATAGTTGGGGAGGGACTGACCGTGTTTGTTGACATAGCCACGGAGGATAGAATGAGCAAGGGGGTTACCCTGAGAATGAACCTCCCAGCCACGATAGATGAAGGTGTGTTTGTGCTGAGCAGCAGTGATGGCATTCATCATAACAGAAAGGTCGCCACCGGTGGGGTTTTTCATTCCAACGGGGATGTCGAGACCACTTGATGTGAGACGGTGCTGCTGATTTTCTACTGAGCGTGCACCTATTGCCACATAGGAAAGAAGGTCGTTGAGATAGCGATAGTTTTCGGGGTAGAGCATTTCATCGGCACAGGAAAAGCCGGTCTCTCTTAGAGCTCTCATGTGAAGCTCTCTGATGGCGATAATGCCTTTTAACATGTCGGGTTTTTCATTGGGATCGGGCTGATGAAGCATGCCCTTGTAGCCATCACCTGTGGTACGGGGTTTGTTGGTGTAGATGCGGGGAATGATGAAAATTTTATCTTTGACCTTTTCCTGAACCTCGCGGAGACGGATGATGTAATTTATAACGCTATCTTCGTTGTCGGCAGAGCAAGGTCCTATTACGAGAATCAGTTTGTCGGACTTGCCTGTGAAAATATCAGCAATTTCTGCATCTCTGTCACTTACTATTTTGGCAAGATCATCGGAGAGAGGATACATTGCTTTGACTTCCTGAGGTATGGGGAGTTTTCTTTCAAATATCATATTCATTGTATATTCCTTCTTTCATTATTTTTTGTCAAATAAAGCTCGTCTTTTGGTTGAAAGACGCATTTTATCTTTGAGTGACTCTGCATCACCCGCGGCTATCATTTCTCTTAAATCAGAGCACTCTTCCATAAAGGTGTCTATCTGACGGAGAAGGGCATCTTTGTTGAGCATAAAAAGCTCAGACCACATGTTTTCGTTTATGCGGGCAATTCTTGTGAGATCACGGAAGGAGTCGCCTGTATAACTTACAAGATGTTCATTGTCGGAACATGTCATAAGAGAAACTGCAATTACGTGGGTGAGCTGAGAGACAAAACCTATCATCTCATCGTGGTCACTTGGGGAAAGCTCTGAAATGCGACCAAAGCCTAAAACCTTGCCAATATCTTTGCAAAGCTCAATTGCACCGGGGGTGTTTTTTTCGGTAGGAACTACGATATAGTTGGCACCTTCGAAGATTTTATCGTCACTGTTTTCGACACCGTAGACCTCACGTCCTGCCATTGGGTGAGCTGCTATGAATTCGACGCCTTCGGGAAGAAGAGACTGAATTTCATCTGCAATGCAGCCTTTGACGCCTGTGACATCGGTTATTATGGTTCCTTTTTTGAAAAGGTGGCTGTTGGCTTTCACCCACTCGGTAAAGACTTTTGGATAGAGGGAAAAGACTATTATGTCGGCATTTTCTACTGCCTTTGGTTCAACATAGTCATAGCCTTCGTCTATAATGTGCTCGCTGAGTGCATAGTCGATGGCAGAGTATGTGTCATTTATAGCTGAAACATAAAAACCTTTTTTGCGCAGAGCCTTGGCATAGCTGCCACCAATGAGACCGAGGCCTACTATGAGGAAACGGATGTTTTTATTGATTATCTGCATATTCTTTCACCTCAATGCCTATGGATTTTAGTTTGTCAAAGAAGTCGGGCATGCTTTTTGATACTGCTTCTGCACCGTCTATCTCACCACCTGTGAGGGTGAGGAGAACAGAAAGGGACATGACTATGCGATGGTCGTTGTGACCATACAGCACATCTTTTGGTGCATGAAACTGTGCCGGATATACCACCACCGAATCGTCGGTCATTTTTACCGAAACGCCAAACTTCTGAAGCTCCTCTGCCATTGATGCAGCTCTGTCGCTTTCTTTGATTTTAAGTCTTCGGGTGCCGGTGAAAACGCCACCGTTTTTGCAGGCAGCAACAGCAAAGAGTATGGGGCCGAGGTCGGGGCAATCGGAAATGTGTATGGTGGGAGTGCCACGGGAAAGCATTTCGAAAAATCTTGAATATACCCTATCGCCCTGAAGACTGTTGGGAGACAGTCCGCCTATGCTCACATTACCATCGAGCATGTTGAGTGCTTCAAAAAATGCCGCATTGGAATAGTCGCCTTCAACGCTCACCTCATGTGCAATATAGCTTTGATTGCCTTTTACAAAGAGGGTGCGTTCGTCGGTCCATTCAACCTTTACTCCAAAGTCTGAGAGAGCCTGAATGGTGAGATTGATATAGGAAAGGCTTTCAATCGGCGGGGCGATGCTTATGGTGCTGTCGCCATCTAAAAGAGGAAGAGCGAACAAAAGTCCGCTTATAAACTGGCTGCTTATGTTGCCTTTTACACGGTAGCTGCCGGGCGACAAAACTCCCGAAAGCTCTATGGAAGAGCTACTTTTGGTAAATCGCAAATTCTGTTCTTTGCATATATCTTCATACACAGAAAGAGGACGGGTGAGAAGAGTCTCACTGCCATAGAGCGTATGCTTTTTGCCGCTTAAAAGACAAAGAGGGATAAAAAACCTCAGGGTGCTTCCGCTTTCGCGGCAATGAAGTTCTGACGGTGAAACCGAAAAAGGATTGGTGCCCTCTATGGTGACTGTGCCATTTTCAAAGATATAGTTTGCGCCGAGAGAGGCGAGACAATCGAGGGTGGCTAAAATATCTTCGGAGGGCGCAATGCCATGCACGATGCTTTTGCCCGGTGCAAGACCTGCCGAGATGAGCATACGGTGGGCAATGCTTTTGGACGGTGGAGCTATGATGCTGCCTTGTGCCTTTGACGGACTGATTTGTATTTTCATTTAGCTTTTGTCACCTCCAAGATTGTGCATAAGAATTATTGCATCGCTGAGTTCGGATGTTGATTTATTGTTTATAACGATACTGTCTGCAGATGATGTGTAGATGGGGTATCGCTCATTGTACAGATTGATGATGGCCTCTTTATTTTGAGCAAGAGGACGGTCAGATGTGGGGAAAAGGGCCTCGAGAGGTCTGTCGATAAAATATATTTTACCGTTTTGCCTGAGGGCAGCGACATTGTCGGGATTAAGCACTGCTCCTCCTCCTGTGGCAATGATGACACCACTTTTTTTGGAAACTTCTTTCACAGCCTCACTCTCCCACTTTCTGAAAACCTTTTCGCCAAAATTTTTGAAAATATCGGGAATGGGCATATTGTGAGTGGTGACAATGAGCTGGTCGGTGTCTGTCATTTCGCGTCCGGTGAGCGCGGCAAGCTCACGCGCAATTGTGCTTTTGCCCGAGGAAGGCATGCCCACAAGGACTATGTTTTCTCTGGATGATTTGATGCTGTTATATATGCTATCTGCGAGGGTTTCGTCATATTCTCTGCCCACAAATTTTTCGATTGCATAAATTGCCTGAGAGACGAGCATGTAAAGTCCTCCCACAGCATTTATGCCCAGGCTTTTTGCTTTTGTTACCAAAGGCGAGCGCAGGGGGTTGTATATTACATCGACCACTCCCGAAAGAGAGGTAAACTCCGTAATGTCGACAGGGCTTTGGGTGCAGTCGGGATACATGCCGCAGGGGGTGGTGTTTATGATGATGTCGGCATCTTTGTGAGATTTATACATTTCATCATAGGTGATGCTGCCGTCCTTTGGGCTTCTGCCGACGATGATTATCTCTTTGGCACCAAGCTCGTCTGCAACAGAACGGGCAGTTTTGGATGTTGCGCCTGTGCCTAATATGAGCACCTTTTTGCCCTTGGGAAAAATATCTGCCTTGCGCATAAGAGCAGAAAGGCCAAGGCAGTCGGTGTTATAGCCATAGAGCTTACCGTCAATGTTGACAATGGTGTTCACTGCTCCGATGGCTTTTGCTCTGTCGCTTACATAATCAAGATATGGAATGACTTTTTCTTTATAGGGAATGGTTACATTTATGGCACAAAATTCCCTTTTTGTCATAAAGCTGTCAAGCTCGTCGGGGCTGAGCTCACAAAGGGTGTAGGTGTAATTTTCTATTTGCTCATGTATTTCTTTGGAAAAGCTATGGCCAAGCTTTTCGCCGATAAGTCCGTATTTCATGTTATCATCCTTTAAGCAGTTGCGTCAGTATTTTCAAGAAATTTTATTAAGGATTGACTCAAATTGTCATCTTAAAACCATGTGGGGTACGATTCATGTGTGCTTTAGTGCAGTAGAACTTGAACACCTATTGGTTTTAACAGGGTAAATTTCCCTGAAACTGTGTCAAACCCCTTGATAATACGACAGTATTACCTGCGGTCTTTTCCTTGTTTCATGAAAATTTGCCGCTGTTAAAACTGCTCGCATCTAAAACTAAGTATTTTAAGGAGAATTTTAACGCGGAGGTCGCAGATGGGCTGACGCCCTTCAAGACCGACAAGTTGAAAGGCTTCAAAAATACTTTGTTTTAGACAACAGGGGTTCGAGCCCTACTGCACTATCCAATCGGTGCCATAACGCATAGCGAGCATATCACAAAGACAGAGTGCACACACACTGTCTACTACGACACGTGCTCTGTGCACAATGGCAGGATCGTGGCGTCCATGAAGAGTGATGGATGAGTCTGTCTGTTCAGACATGTCGATTGTGTTTTGTGTTTTATATATAGAAGGTGTAGGCTTGATGACCAATGAAAAGGTGATGGGCATGCCATTGGTGATGCCACCGTTTATGCCACCGTTGTTGTTGGTGGTGGTGACAACTTTGCCATCATTCATCTTAAATGCATCGTTCGCTTCACTGCCTCTTTTGTCGGCAAAGCCAAAACCAAGGCCGAACTCAACTCCCTTTACAGCAGGAATGGAGAAAAGAATGTGAGAAAGCTGACTCTCAACAGAATCGAACCAAGGCTCGCCAACGCCTGCATCAACACCTGTGATAACTGTTTCTAAAATGCCCCCTACACTGTCACCGTCTTTGCCAGCCATCTCTATGGCAGACTGCATTTTTTCGGCAGCAATGCTGTCGAGCACGGGAAACTGACAGGAGGAAAGGAAGCTTATGTCGTCATCGAGATTGGAAAAATCTCTGTCACATACAGAGGCACATTTTTTAATGTGAGTGCCGATTTTTATACCTTTTTTCTCAAGGGCAGCAATGGCAATTGCACCTGCTGCAACAAGGGGGGCTGTGATGCGGCCACTGAAATGTCCGCCACCACGGTAGTCTTCGAAGCCATGATATTTTACATTGGCAGTGTAGTCAGCATGGCCGGGACGGGGAAGAAACCTCGAGGCAAGATAGTCGTGACTTTTGGTGTCGCAATTTGGAATAAGGATGCAAATGGGAGTGCCTGTGGTTTTGCCCTCAAACACACCACTGACTATTTTAAACTCATCTTTTTCTACCCTTTTGGTAGACAGTGCACCATAGGGACGACGCTGAGAGAGCTTTGATGCGATAAAGTCATTGTCAACCTCGATGCCGGGAGCAAGACCGTCTATTACCACACCAATCTCCGCACCGTGGCTTTCGCCGAAAAGTGTAATGCTTACACTTGAGCCAAATGTGTTTTTCATTTTATCTGCTCCTTTCTTTGAGTGTCTCGATGTCTGATTTCAGACTTTTAATATTTACATCTTTAAAGCTGAACTGTCCTGCTTTATCTACATAAACTGCAGTTACAAAGTCGCCTTTTACCTTTTTGTCATGTGTCATGGCGGAGAGGACACTTTCGGCATTAAGCTCTGCCCGGGTGGGAAGAGAAATCTTTGAGAGAACTTTTAAAAGACGCTCTCTGACGCTTTCTGAGCACATGGGAATCATGCCAAGGGCAACACATTCGCCATGATACAGACCGAGCTCTTTTTGTGCTTCTATGCCATGGCCTATGGTGTGGCCAAAGTTTAAAACCTTGCGGAGACCTTTTTCTTTTTCATCCTCTTCGACCACATTCTTTTTGATCATTAAAGATTTGAAGATGATGGTTTCTATGTGAGACATTACGTCTTCATTTTCAAAAAGCTCAAATAGCTCTGCATCAAAGCAGAGTGACATTTTAACTGCCTCGGCAAGACCGTTTGAAATCTGACGGGAATCTAAAGTGGAAAGAACGTCAGGATCGATAATCACCTTTTTTGGCTGATAGAATGCTCCGACGATGTTTTTGATGCCATCAAGATTTACTGCAACCTTGCCTCCTATGGAAGAATCGATCTGAGAGAGAACGGTTGTGGGAATGTTGTAAAAATCGATGCCTCTCATATAGGATGAGGCAACAAAGCCCGAAAGGTCACCAACCACTCCACCACCAACTGCGACAACACAATCGGTGCGGTCGAAGCCAAGGGAGAGCATTTTGGAAAGGAGCATCTCGTAGGTCCGGAGGCTCTTGCTCTCTTCGCCACCAAGGATGCTGAAAACATGAGCTTCCTTGCACTGTTCGGCTAAGATGCGACAGTATTGTTCAGGTACGCCATCGTCTGTTATGATGAAAACCTTTCTCTTTAGGTTAATCTCACTGGAGGCTCTTTTTAAAGCACCTCTTTCTATGATGATGTCATAGCTGTTTATGCCAAGATTTAGTCGTATATTCATTATAAATTACTCCTCGTCGGAAAGTATTTGTTCTTTGGAAAAGCAGCCTGCCACCTTTACCTTGTCGCAACAGGCAGAAAGCTCTGAAAGCATTTGTTTGCCGCTTTCGCTCAGAATGTTGCCTTCAGCTTCAACATAGAAATAGTATTGCCAGCTTACTTCTTTTACCGGGCGGCTTCTCAGAGCGTTCATATTAAAGCCATGATGGCCTATGATGTTTATTGCTTTGGCAAGTGCACCTGCTTCGTTGTTTACTGTGAACAGGAGAATGAAACTGCCATTTTTTGATATGACTTCATCATTCTGAACACGGGAGAAAACTGCAAAGCGAGTGGTGTTTGAACTGCTTGAGTTTATGTGGTGGTCGAGCACACAGAGATTGTAGAGCCTGGCTGTTTCCTTGCTTGCAATGGCGGCAAGGGTTTTGTCGCCTTCCTGAGATACTCTCTGTGATGCAATGGCAGTGTTAGGAGCCTGAATAATATCAAAGCCTTTTTCTTTTATGTATTTTGCGCATTGGCTGAGTGCCTGAGGATGGCTGATAACTCTTTTTATATCTTTAATATCACATCCGGGAACGCCTAAAAGATTGTGAGTGATGTGAAGATCGTAGATGCCATTTACAAAGAGTGAACCACTGAACATAAGGTCGGCAACCTGTGCAACTTCGCCTGCGTAGCTGTTTTCTATGGGAAGTACAACCGAGTCGCACTCTCCCCTTTCAACCGACGCATATGCTTCTTCGAAGCTTGGGTAAGAAACGAGAGATGCATCGGGGAAGATGCGTCCTGCGGCAATGTGGGCAAATGCACCCTCAACACCACTGTAAGCAATACGTGCACCCTCGAGGATGTGGTGCTGATAGGTTTTGGATATGTCCATGACAGATTTTATGAAATTGACATAGTAGGCTCTGATTTCTTCGTTTTCTACAAGTGACGAATTGTTTTTTATGACCTCTGCTTCACGTGCTGCATCAAAAATGGGAATGCCATGCTCCATTTTGTGCTCGGCAACGAGTTTTGCAGCTTCCATGCGTTTTACAAAAAGCTGTGCCATTTCCTTATCTGTTTCGTTTATTGTTTTTCTTGCAAGTTGAAGTTTATCCATAACGGCCTCCGGTTTGGTTAACACTGTTAACTTTATATAAAAGTATTATACCACTTTTATGAAATTTGTCAATAGTATTTTTATTGAAACACACAAAAAAATGTGATAGAATTGTATTAGAAATAGCTAAAGGATGCTGATTATGGAAATATTTGACGGATTTGAGACAGTTAAACAAAAGCTGATTATTGCAGGCATTGCCGAAATAGAGGAGCATGGCATAAGTGATTTTTCACTCAGGCGTGTGGCTTCATCATGCAATGTTTCGTGCGCTGCCCCCTACAAACACTTTAAAAGCAAAGAGGATTTCATTGCAGAAATTGTGCTATACATCCACTCCAGATGGCAAATGCTGCAGAATCAGATAACTTCAATTTATGAAGGTGATGTAAAAAAGCAGCTTGCCGAGATTTGTGTGGCATATGTGAGGTTCTGGATAGCCAATCCTAATTTCAGAACGATTTTAACACTTAAAACCGACACCTTTGGTGATGAAAGAACAGATGTGTTGACAAAAATCACCGATATTACCAAAGAACTTATACACAAATGCTGTGAGGAATATAAGACAGATAAAGAGGAAGAAAAGAGAAAGCTATATGTTATACGCTCTCTCATATATGGTGCAACTTTCCTCATCGAATCGGGCGAGCTTGAAAACAGCGAAGCCACCATCAAAATGATAAGAGAATGTGTGGAAAAAGAATTTGAGTAAACTAAAAAACTTTTCAAAACATAATGTTTTGAAAAGTTTTTATTTTATACTAAGACTATGTTATATTTTTCAAGCCAATAGGCAAATTGGCAGAGCCATGCAATAAGCTGTGGTTTTGCCATAAGCTGACCAAACCAGGTTGCGCCATCGGAAGAAAGCATATCATTGATTTTGGCTTTATCGATAAGTTCGGAAAACAGAGTGTCTTTTCGTTTGAGTTCAGACTCAATCATTTCTGTGACAAGCTTTTCATATTCGGGATTATGACTTTTTGGATATGGGCTTTTTTTGCGACGGGTAATATATGATGGCAGATAGTCGGACATTGCATTTCTGAGAAGAGCTTTTTCTACCCCACCCTCAAATTTAATTTCCCACGGAACATTATACATGTATTCGGCAAACTTGTGGTCGGCAAAGGGTGCTCTTGCTTCAATACCTGCCGCCATGCCCATACGGTCTTTGCGTTCTAAAAGAGAAGCACCGAAAAAGTTTAGGGAAAGATTGGTTGCAATGCGGCTGTTTCGCATGGGAGCGGTATCTTCTTCCAAAACACTGTATCCCGCTTTTTCACTCCGGTATCTTTCGCTAAGATAGTCATAACCATCACGGGGAAGTGCAATCTCCTCTTTAAAAAGCGACACTCTTGCAAACGGATCGTGAATCCACGGAAAGAAGTCACGGTTTAGCATTTCTTCTCTGTAAAACCACGGATAGCCTCCGCATATTTCGTCACTGCACTCACCTGTGAGAGCTACTGTGTGTTGTTTTTTTATCTCAGTGCAAAAATATAAAAGCGACGAGTCAATATCTGCCTGACCGGGAAAATCACGGGCATCCACTGCGGCCTTAAGCATGCCTGCAAGGTCTTTGGTTCCGATGGTGAGAACGGTGTGGTTTGTGTTTAGAAAAGAGGAAACATCTGTTGCAAATTCATCGTCACCCTGAGGCTGAAATTCTGTGCTTTTGAAGCTTTCTTTGTTGCCCTCATATTCGAAAGAATAGGTGTCGGTTTTGGTGCCATTTTCTCTGGCTATCTTAGATGCTATGGCAGTTATGGCAGATGAATCGAGACCTCCTGAAAGAAGCTGACAGACAGGAACATCGGACCGAAGCTGTCGCCGCACCGAGTCTATGAGAAGGTCTTTTGTTTTATAAATCGCTTCTTCTCTTGAATCGGTAAAGGGACTGGCTTTCAGCTGCCAATATTTATGAATTTTTAACCCGCCTGAGCCAAAAGTTGCATACTCGCCCCCGGAAAGCTCATATATGTCTCTGAATACTGTGGTAGAACCAAGCGTTACGGGCGAGAGAAACAAAAGCTGCCAAAGACCTGTCTTATCCACTTTTGGTTTTATGGCAGGATGAGCAAGGAGTGCCTTCATTTCGGACGCCACAAAGAGAGTTGAGCCCGAAAAACTATAAAAAAGAGGCTTTACTCCAAATCGGTCACGAGCCATGAAAAGTTTTTTGCCATATTCATCATATATGACATATGCAAAAATGCCATCTAAATGTTCCGGAGATTTGTCGCCCCAAACTATGTATGACCACAGAACAAGCTCGGTGTCGCTTCGGGTTGAGAGGACGACATCTTCTTTGGAAAGCTCTTCTCTCAGCTCGTCGGAGTTGAATATTTCACCGTTATAGGCAATGGTATATTTTTTGTCATTGAAAAACGCTGTCATTGGTTGTTTGCCGCCCTGAGCGTCTATTATGCTGAGGCGATTGTGATGCATTATGGCATTTTTGCCAAGATATATGCCGGTGTCATCGGCGCCTCTATGCTTCATTGTCTTACCCATCATTGCAAGAATACCTGGATCGAGCTTATCGTTGGAAATAAAATCGGAAATTACACATATTGAACCCATATACATCGCTCCTTCTATGTAATTATATTCATACATAACACAAAAATACCGAATAGCCTGACTATTCGGTATTTTTGTATGACGTAAATCTTAAAAGATTAAAAAGCTTAATCAGTTTCGATTATTTCATGGATTCTTCGTAGGATTTGATCATTTTTTTAACCATCTGACCACCTACTGAACCTGCCTGCTTGGAAGTAAGATCACCGTTGTAACCCTGCTTGAGGTTAACACCTACTTCAGATGCTGCTTCCATTTTGAATCTTTCCATAGCTTCTTTAGCTTCAGGAACTACGTTCTTTTTTGACATAACTTAAACTCTCCTTAAAAATAGTTGCAAATTACTTTGCAATATCTATTGTGTTCATATGGCGAGATTATATGTGAGGTATATTTTAGAAAAAAATAAAAATATACACTATATAAAAAAGACGATTGCATTTATACAACCGTCTTTAAATTTTTAAAATTTTTATTTCTTTTCTATAATTTTAAATTCACAGGGTTCCAGAACAAATTTTTCCCTGTGTGTGCCATAGTCAATTATCGCAACTATATCACAGTCAAAATCGGTGTTTAAAAGATACACCTTGTCGCCCTCATACACACTGAAACGAAGTGAGTCGCCGCCATACACCTTAACGCTTGCGCTTCTGTGGCTTGCAGTGAGAATTTCCTTAACAAGTGCCCTATACATCGGAGCTACGGCACCCGACGGATATTCAAGGCTTGTCATAAGGATGGCATAGCCTTCACCGCATTTGTTTTCTATGAGAGATGCAGGTAATAGCTCTTCGTCTTTTTCGGCAAAGCTGTCGGAAAGTCTGCCTGTGGCAACACCCGAGGTCAGACTGGCTTTAGCGTGTTTTATGTAACCGTCGGCAAAAGCAGGATCGCTGTGGTTTATATGTGTGCTCGGATAGAGAAGCTCGGGAACGATGCTACCTGTAAACTTTGTTCCGTTTTCAGACTCAAAAGCATTTTCACTGTCGAGTGTGCAACCGAAGAGGTCACTCACATCGCCACCGTTTATAAGGCTTATGCTACCGTCACGTTTAACCGATGTGTTGAGATGAGCCGCTGTCATAAAGAGGCGTCCGCCACGCTCAACAAAAGTTTTGAGTTCTTTGTAAATTTTTTCGGTCATAGAGTTCCAGCCGCAGAAAATGAGATAGTCATATTTTGAAAACACATCGGCACCGGCATTTGCGCTTATTACATCGTACTGACCATAGGCAGGTGCGCCCGAAAGGTCGACCTCACCATAGTTACACACATCGCACCAGCGGCGTTTGGCATGGACATCTTCCAAAATTCTCCACGCATGCTCAGGAGCCGAGTAGCCAAAATCTTTCTGAAGATGTCCTCTCCAGAGAGAACTGCCATAATGCTGAAAGCTGTATCCGTCAAGATTGCCATAGACAAAGGCTACCTTAACCTTGGGGCCGCCTACGGGACGGGAATCTTCAAGGGTGAATTTTGCAAAATCTGCCATAACCTTGCGATAGTCCTGACATATGGGATGATCATGCTCAAACTTTTCTGAGCTATGGGAGCCTGCCTCCTGATCGCCGCTTTCGTTTACAAAAACATTTGAGCCTGAAAGATAGGTATAGTCATAACCCATTTTCAAGCGCTTTGCTTTGAGCTCGTCATAACGGAGTCCTCCATACCATTCGTGAGCAAAATATGCTGCCCATTTTTCGCTGTTAAATGAAGACGCTGTGCCACGGGTAAATGCGGCGGCAATCTCCATATCACCCTGCCAGAACTCCATGGTGGGATATGTGACACCTGCCTCGGAGTTATACATCACCATTGTGAAAGCTTCGATAACCGATGTGTCGAGCATGCCACCCATGCTGTTTTCCTCAGCATATTGTCTGACGCGCTTAACATAGGCTTCTTTTGCTTCTTTCACATCTTTCCACACTCTGTCGGGAAGTGGTCTGTATCCTGCACCGTCACAGGAAAAATAATGCCCCACCTCACCGAATGTATAGGAAAGAAAATACTCTCCCGCAATTTCTTTCATTTTCCTGACAGTTTCCATAGTGAAATTTACAGGGTTTCTGAAACCGCCGCCATCGAAAGAAAAATATATTTTTTTATCGGCAAGATATTTTGCCCATTCAATATAATATTTCTGTTCTACTGCCGACTCACCACCTACCATACAATTGGTGGAAAACGCAATGTAGTTCATGCCTTCTTTGCATCTTTCATTGATTTCATCAATGATTTTTTCGGGTTCAAATGAATGGACACCTACACGGATGCCATTGTATATCTTATCTTTTTTCATAACAGACACCTCTCTGATTTTGTTTTGTCTTCAACAAAAGCTAAATTTATGCATAAAAAACAAGTGTATAAAAACATCAAAAGGAGTTTAAAATCCAGATTGAATTAAACTCCTTTTTTTATGCTGATTATTTCTTTTCGACTGCTTTGAACTCACAGGGAGCTAAAGTGTGCTTAACTTTATGTGTGCCATAGTCGATAGTTACGACAATGTCATTGTCAAAGTCGGTGTTGAGAAGATATACCTTATCTCCTTCATATACGCTGAAGCGAAGTGAGTCATTGCCATATACCTTTACATCAGCGCATCTGTGGCTTGCAGTGAAGATTTCGCGAACCAATGCCTGATACATGGGGACTGCTGCTCCGTAGGGGTATTCGATGTTGGTCATAAGGATGGCGTAGCCTTCGCCACATTTGTTTTCAACAAGTGAAGGAGGCATAGCTTCTTCGTCGGTTTCGATGAAATCGTTTGAAAGTCTGCCTGTGGCAACACCTGTGGTGAGGGTGGTTTTGGCATGTTTTATGTAGCCTTCTGCAAAGTATGGATCGCCGCGGTGGAAACGAATGCGGGGATATAAAAACTCGGGAACGATGCTATCGTGAAGCTTCGAACCGTCTTCAACCTCTATGGGGTTGTCGGCATCGAGTGTGCAACCGAAAAGATCGGATACATCGCCACCGTTTACGAGGCTGATGCTACCGTCACGTTTTATGGAGGTGTTGAGGTGAGCTGCTGTCATAAAGAGTCTGCCGCCACGTTCAACATAGATTTTGAGTTTTTTATAAAGCTCATCGGTCATGGAGTTCCAGCCGGCAAAGATGAGGTAGTCGTATTTTGACAATACATCTACATCGGCACTTGCGGAAACAACATCATAGAGGCCATAGGCAGGTGCGCCTGAAAGGTCGATCTCACCATAGTTGTGAACATCAAACCAACGACGTTTGCACTGGAGATTCTCAAGTATTCTCCATGCATATTCGGGAGTGTTATAGCCAAATTCCTGCTGAAGATGACCTCTCCAGAGGGAGCCGCCGCTATGACGGAAGCTATATCCATCGAGATTGCCATAGACAAAGGCTACTTTTACCTTGGGGCCACCAACAGGGCGTGCATCTTCCATGGTAAATTTTGCAAAGTCTGCCATAACCTTTCGGTAGTTCTGAGTTTTGGGATGGTCATAGTCATATCTTTCTTCGCCATGAGATCCTGAAATTTCATCGCCACTTTCATTTACAAAAAGCTTTGCGCCTGAGAGGTAGCAAAAATCATAACCCATTTTGAAGCGTTTTTCTTTGAGTTCGTCCCAGCGGAGACCACCGTACCATTCGTGTGCAAAATATGCAGACCATTTTTTGCACTTGAAAGAAGTTGCAGCGCCACGGGTAAAGGCAGCGGCAATTTCCATGTCACCGGGCCAGAATTCCATGGTGGGATGTGACTGACCGGCTTCTGTGTTGTACATTACCATGGTTGAAGATTCGACAACTGATGTGTCGAGTACGCCACCCATGCTGTTTTCTGTGACAGCTTCTCTTACACGATCTACGTAAAAATCTCTTGCCTGTTGTACATCTGCCCACTTTTTGTCCTGAAGAGGTTCATAGCCTCTGCCTTTGCAGGAATAGTAGGAACCCATCTCGCCGGAATGGTAGTCGTAGAAATATTCACCTGCGATTTCTTTCATTTTTTTTGCAGTTTCCTCTGTAAAGCCTACATGAGGTCTGTGTCCGCCACCGTCGAATGAGAAATATATTTTTTTATCGGCAAAAAACTTTGCCATTTTGATGAAGGTTTCCTGAGGAATTTCCTCTTTGGCGTGGTTGGTAGAGATAGAAGCATAGTTCATGCCCTCGCGCCATTTCCAGTTGAATTCTTCTTCGATTTTGTTGGGATCGAAGGAATATTCACCCATACGGAAGCCGTTAATGATTAAATCCTTTTCCATGTTCAAGCACCTCTCCGGTTATTTTACTCTGCAGTTTTCAGCATAAAAAACATACGCAGACCAATTCGCTTTGATTATACATTAAAAAATTTGTAAATGCAACACAAAAATGCCAATTTAACAAAAGTTTTTCGTTTGTTGACTTTATCTCTTTATCATGATATAATTTTATGAAGAAAAAAGGGAGGTTCTGACAATGAAAAATTACGATGTTATTGTTTTGGGTGGCGGACTTACTGGAGTTGCAGCTGCAATCAGTGCAGCAAGAGGAGGATGCAAAGTTCTTCTTATTGAAAAAGGCAACGCACTTGGCGGTGCAAGTGTAAATTCACTTGTCAATCCGTTTATGCCCTATTTTTATACAGATCCCAAAACAAAGGAAAAGGTTTATCTTTCCAGAGGCGTGTTTGAAGAGATTATAAACAAACTGAAAGAACTCAACTGCATATATGAATATCATGACTATGAAATCGAAACTGCATTCAACGAAGAATATCTTAAAGTAATTTTAAACAGAATGCTCCTAGATGCCGGTGCCGAGATACTGTTTCACTCATATCTCATTGACTCCTCTGTTAAAGACGGTCACATTGAAACTGTAACAGTGGCAAACAAATCGGGCAAGCAGACCTTTGGTGCAGATTATTTCATCGATGCCACAGGCGACGGTGACCTTGCTGCAATGAGTGGTTGCTCTTTCCGTCTTGGAAGGGATGAGGACAATCTCTGCCAGCCAATGACACTTTGTTTCAGACTTGGAAATGTCGATGTTGACAAATATATGAAAGAAGAACGCCCTGAGGCTATCAGGCTTTATAAGGAATACAAAGAAAAAGGCCTCATAAAGAATGTGTATGAAAAAATACTTACATTCAAGGTGCCATCTAAGGGTGTGCTTCACTTCAACTCCACAAGAATTGTCAAGAAAAACCCGACAGATGCATTTGACATTACAAAGGCTGAAATTGAAGCAAGAGAGCAGATGTTTGAGCTTATAACCTTCCTCAAATCAAACTTTTCATCATTTAAAGATGCTGTTGTTCTCTCCAGTGGAATGAGCATCGGAGTGAGAGAAAGCCGAATGATAGAGGGCGAATATGTCCTCACCGGAGATGATTTGCTTAATCTCACAAGATTTGACGATTCAATTGCTGTGGGCAATTATGACATTGACATACACAACCCTGAGGGCAGCGGAACAACACATCATTATTTCAAGCCCGGCGAATGCTACACTATTCCATACAGATGCCTTACAGCAAAGGATAGTGACAATCTCCTTGTTGCAGGACGTTGCATATCGGTGACTCACGAGGCTCAGGCTTCCATAAGGATAATGCCGATATGTGCCTGTCTTGGTCAGGCTGCCGGTACTGCTGCGGCAATTGCCTCCAAAAGAAAAGCAAAAATTAAAGAAATTGACACAAATGAGCTGAGAGATGCACTTAAGGATGCCAATGCTGTTGTGTGATTTATACGAAAACGACCTCCCCTGTATGAAAAGGGAGGTCGTTTTTTCTTACATACAATTTATATTATGATATTATTTAATAAGTCTTCAGACAATTTCAGCATCGTCGTGGCTTTTTTCGGAAGATATAACCTCCATTTTTGAAATTGATATTTCGTAGGCAGTTTTTGTGATGCATTCATCTTCGGATATTTTTTTCTGATATTCCCTTGACTGAATTCTGCCCCATACTTTTATGTTGTCGCCAACACTGAGGCCGGAAGAGTATCTTGCATTTCTGCCCCAGGCAATGCATGGAATGTAGTCGGATTTGTTATAGGCGCGATTTACTGCAACCAAAAGATCGGTTATTTCTCTGCCAAACGGAGTTGTGCGATAGACAGGAGCTTTGCACAGAAAACCATTGAGATAGATTGAATTGGGATTCTGACCGTAAACCGAATCCTCAATATCGATTTCTTCTTTTATGTCTCTTGCAAATACTGTGAGAATCAATCGATTGCCTGTGGCGCAATAGTTGTTGTAGGAACGAAACTGACCAACAACGCTGACAAGTGAACCCGGCTGAAGATTCATGTTACCAATGAGTCTCTCGGACACTGTAATGTTAATGTAGTCACATATATCGGAGAGCCTCATTACCCTGAGAACAAAGCTGTAAAAAGTCTCACCATATATTTCGTGGCTGAAGCCGAGCTCTCCCTCTACTGTGCCTACGAGTATTGCCTCATTGTTTGTGCTTATGTTATCCGTTGTCAATTGAACCATCCTTTCATAAGTTTTGAGAAAATGCAGTATATGTAAATCACATTTTCATTCGGATATATATATATCATATTCACTCATGACAAAATTATTCGGAAAACTTTTCGCAAAAAAGTGCAGGATATAGGCAAAATTCATCTCAATGCATCATTTCTGATTATTTTCTGATTTTAAAAAAAGCACAAAAAAATACCGACGCATCGCGTCGGTATTTTTTTGAATTTGTGTTAGTTAAGAATGTAGACTGCTACAACCTTTTTATTCATAACAATTGCAAGAACTTTGCTTGCTTCAGAAGGATTCATCTCAGCCCATTCTGCATACTGCTTAATTTCACCGGAAGTATCCATTATTCTGAACTTGCCCTTGTCAGCTTCATACTTATAGTAAACAGCAGAAGCATCGAGAGTGAAGCCTTCACGTCTGCCAATGTTTTCTTCGGTAAATGAGCCATCACTTTCAGCTTCGAGAGGAATGATATTTACTACGTTTTCATCAATAGTATATACTGTACCAACAATCGCCTGATAATAGCCCTGAACACCGTCATATGCCAATGCTATATGATTTGGTTTACCATCAACAATATCACCGGTATCTGTAAAGAGTGTTGATGGATTGTAATCATATACTTTCTTGATTACGGAAACAGCACCTTCGGTGAGAGCAAACTTGATAACATCACCACTTCCGAGAGTTGACAGCTCAGGAATATTACTGTCTGCATCTGTGAGAACTTCTTTTAATTCACCCTTACCTGCCTCATAGTATTTGATTTTCTTAACAGCATTTCTATTAGGATCTTGTGTGTCGGATATTGATTCTATAAGGTATGCAGGAGTTCTGGCAGTAATATTTACTGAGGACTGACCTGCAGTAGGATAATAAAGAGCCAGTTTTGCTGTGCCTTTTTCTACATCATATGGTTCCACAACAAAATTTCCCTCACCAAAACCGGTGTAGGTAATTTTTCTGTATAATTCAACTTCTTCTATATTTTGGGGGATTTTAAAAATAACGGAAGATGAGCCAACGGAGAACTGTGTGGCTGTGCCATTTTTGAATGCATAACCCGATTTGGAATAAGTGAGTTTACCACCATTTGCAAAGAGTTCGGCCCCGTCTGAATTTGCAGTGTTTTCAAAAGCGTAGGGAACTATGGCGCCATCCTGATAGTTGTTGCCGGGATCCATACATTCGATGGAAGATATTTCTGCTTCACCTGTGGTTGAATTTTTGGTTGTTGCATATCTGATAGGCTGAATAATATATGCACCACCACCTATCGAAGCATTCTGAGCATAGGTCGGACATGAATTTTTGAGAAAATCTATAACCTCTGCCGCATCCTTTGTGGAACCATTTACCTTAACCTGATCTTTAAGGGGGAAGAACTTGGTGCCAGCATTACCGCTGATGTAAAGATCGAGACCATAGAGCGCATTAAAGCCTGTTGTTGCTTTAAAGCGAACTGCGAGAGCATAGGGGTTTGTGGACTGATTCTTTTCGAAGAATGCAATTCTGCCCAGACGATCGAGATAGAATTTACCACTGTCATTTACAGTAAATGCTACTTCGAGGCCACCCATGAGAGCTCTTTCGAAATAGGGAGCCACTTCATATTCGGCAGAACCGATTTTGATGTAGCTGTAATCGCTGTCCATTTCGGTAACCTGACCGGTAACTGAAGCTGTTGAAATTATGATTTCTGCATTCAGCGCATTGTCGGATGGAGTGAATGGATAGGGATATGCAACGCTTACTACATGACCTTTTCTGATGTCGGTAGGTTTAGCATCAGCTGCTTTACCACCCTTGGAAGTGATTTTCTTTATAAGGGCAACTTCATCGGGATCGATGGTAAGAGCACTTGCCTGACCACTTACTGCGGGGTACTGATCATAAACTGTTGTTATACCGTTTGATGTGGAAGGTGTGTTTGCGAAATATGTTCTGTAACTCTTTACAACTGCAACTTCGGCAGATGATTTATCGCCATCGTTGGAAATAAAGGTTATAGAACCGTCTTCTACATCAAGATATGAAGCGAGGTTAAATCCTGCACCGATGTCTGATGGATGAACAGGAACACCATTATATATAACTTTAAGATTGGAGAAGTTTATTCTTGTTACTTTGCCATCAAGTTCGGCTGTTTCGTTTTTGTAGTAAGTGAGATATGAACTTGTAACATCTTCAATCTGCGGAGCATTGACAACGATTTCGTCATTATAGCCGGGAGCTTCTTTTAATGATGTGATAACATCTTTTGCATTGTATTTGAAAGAAACTGTGCGACCGATAAGCTCTTTTAAGATTTCGGCATCGAGCTTGCCCATGTCGTATACATCGTTATCGATTTGAACCTGAGTTCTTTTTATAGCTCTGCCTGTGAGAGTGTAGTCGATAAGACCTAAAAGAACGCCTTCTTCTTCGGTGGCGTTGTCTTTCTGTTCATCAAAAGAGCCAGCACCAAAACCATCGTCACCACCGGCTGAATATATGGGGTTACCGAACATGTCTACACCGGTCTGGACAAGAGGTTTACAACTGAGCATATTGAAAATAAGCTGAGCAACAAGACCTCTTGGAGCAGGAGCATCGCCGAGTGCTACGGCATTGGTTGTGAGCTTTATCTGATTGGCAACGTCGATATAGCCCTGATACCAAGGAGTGAGAGTTTTGTCTATTACGGGTTCATAGCCGAGAGTACAAACTATCATTTTTACTGCTTCACCATATGTAACAGTGTTGGTGGGGCGGAATGTACCGTCTTCGTAGCCATTGATGGCTTTGATGCCAACAGCATAGGAAATATAAGGAATAGCCCATGCACTGGGAGATGTGGAGTCAGCTACATCGGGGAATTTTGTTGTTGTGGCAGTGAAAGCAGTGCCACTTGGAGCACTTGATGTTGCAAGGAGTTTTGAAAACTCTGCTCTTGTGATTGTGTTGTCAGGTTTGAAAGTGCCATCTTCATAACCATTGATAACACCGTTTCCGACAAGAGAGTTTATTGCTTCATAATATGCACTTGTTTCTGCAACATCTGTAAAGCTCGCAGCACCTGCTAAAGTAGCAGAAAAGCTCAGCACAGATGTGAACACAAAAACCAAGGTCATCATAAAAGCAATGGAACGATTTCTTGATTTCATAGTTGTTTCCTCCGTTTCGTAGTCGCCGCTGTACGATAAGGTATCTTACTGACGACTTTTTTAAAAAATTAGACACCTTTACTGGGTAATTATATCATTTATCATACCTTTTAGTCAACTGGAAATCATTTTTGAAAAACAACTGTAACAATAACCGACAAAAAGCACTGTGCAAAGTAATTTAGCACAGTGCTTTTTTGAATTATTGGTCGGATGTGACGGACAGATCTTGCTCCTGGGGCAAGGTTTTATCGGAAATTTGCGAATTTTCCTCAAAAACCTGACCGGACTCATCATCGGGAACAGATGAGGCAGGAATGTCGGTTGAGGGTTCGCTTGTGTCGGGCAAGGAAACATCCGGAGAAGCAACATCGGTGCTTTCACCTGCATCGGATGAAACATCGCCACTCTCTTCCTCCCTTTTGAGTGTGCCGACTCTTTCCACCTGACTTATGGGGGTGTAGGAGCTTTTTGCCAGAAAAGATCTGGAGATAACCTCACCATTTTCTTTGACGATTTTATATGTCACAACATTTGTGCCATATGAACCCTTTTCAACCACCTTGCGCTCATCTTCATACATAGTATCGTCTTTTTCTTCTACAACAGAAAACGGAATGGAGCCGGTTATGACATTTTCAATGCTTATATCTTTGACATATTTTTTTCTGCCATAGATATTGATTGTCAGATTATTACCATCGGGTATAGCTTCAAGCTTAATGGGAGTGTCTTTATTGTTTTTGAATTTAAAATCTATTGTACCGTAGGAAACTGTCGCATCTCTGCCCAAAGGAACATAAGATACCGGCATGGAGTGATTGGTACGGTACACAATTTCAAGGTCGGCAAAAACAACTGCATTGTAGAGGGTAGATGAAACCTGGCAAATGCCTCCGCCAAGTCCGTCTACGGTTTTATTTCCCACATACACATGTGCCATCTTATAACCGTTTCCGGCAGTGCGCGGACCAACAACATCATTGAAAGAGAAAATTTCTCCGGGATTTAAAATCTTACCGTTTATTTTCTCAGATGCAAGACGGATATTTTCTTTACGGTTTGATGAGCTTGTTGAATAATCGGTACGGTGTGTGGCAATGACACAGTCGGTAAATTCTGCTTCGAGCTCTGCTGCAGTAACTTTTGGGAAAGTTATGACAGCAGGTATGGTGTAGCTTTCGGAGTTGTTTATATTTTCGTTTATAATGCGTGTTGCTTCGGCAGTATCGATTTTTACGCCTACGACCTCCGGGATAATTCTTACAGTGTCTCCATCTGATGTACACTCGGCATCTTTTGGTTCGCGATTGTAGCTGGCACAAAAAGCTTCGGGGTTGATGGCATCGGGGATGAGTTCTTCTATGATAATGTCGACGGGTTTATTGGGCTCTTTTTTTGTGTAATTTCCGGAAATAGAGTCGATAAGTTTTTCACTGTTTACACCCCTGCCCTTTTTACCGTTTGTGATAATAAGGCAATCTTCACCGTATTCTACCTTATACTGCTGCGCACCGATGTAGCTGTCGCCCATATTTTCACTAAGAGCATATTGCAAAAGCTCGATGTCACATGTAATGGCAACATTAAGGCTTACAGGATTTTTCTTTAAATGAAGCATCTGAGCTATTTTTTTGAAAACTGTGCCTTCTTTGCCATAGGAAACAGCCTCTTCGGCACTCTGCAAGAAATCGGCAACAAGGTTTATCTGAGATGCATAGACCTCGAATTCGTTGCCTTCAAAATTGAACCGTGGGTTAAGCTCGTATTTGCCATATTCATCGGCGAGCTTTTTCTCTATGGAGGCTTTATCCAATTTGCCGACATAAATGTCGCCAATGTATATGCCTTCATAGGCATTGTCACTCATTGCAGGCACAGCAAAATATGCAAAAGCTGCAAAGAGTACAGCTACTATCGCTACAATGATGCTGATAATAACTAGCTTTGTCTTTTTTGCGGTCTGATTGTTCATAAAAATTATCCCTCGATTACTTTTCTCTTTATATAGTATGTCAATATATTCATTTTATCATTGATATCATAAGAAAAAGACATTTACTCCACGCATTTCTGACATGGAGTGAGACCTGCACCAAGTGCATCTTCCATTGATACAGTATAACTGTTTTTGCCGCCACACTGCGCATCGTAATGATATCTTCTGCCCGTGGGAGTGCGATAGACACTCAGGTGTGTACCGGTGCTTTGACCCTGAGATGGAGTCTGAGACGGAGCATGATACAGAGATGAATTTGCTCCTGTGGCATAATCTATGTGTACGTTTGGCTGGACATTGTAGCAATATATGCAAAACGAAATGCCTGCGCCATTATCCTCTACCGAATATGCTTCTAAAAGTACACCGTCTGCAAGAAGATTGGAACCATTGAAAATCGGTGTGGAGCGATAGAGAACATTATTGCCGGTTTTTTCTACATAATCATCGATCATATTCTCAAACGGGAGCATTCCGTCTATGTTGAGATAACGTGTGCCGGTGATAAGGTTGCGATTGTTGGCATTTTCTCCCGTAAGCTGAAAGCCGATGAGATGGCATCGGTTGTAGAGATAACCACCGTCAATAAAATCGTATGAATTGTTTATCCAGCCTGTGGGAGTGACTGATGATATGCTCTTTCTCTCGTCTGTGGGCATGATATCGGTGCCAACAGATGCATAGGCCACATCACATCTGCCAAGCTCATCGAGACCGGCATAAAATTCGAAAGATGCATCTATGAGTTCATAATCTTTGAAAAACGGTTTGTTGCCATTCACAGACACATATGCACATCCGTTATAGACGGGGATGGTTTTTAAAAGCTGTTGTTCCTCATAGGTGTTGAAATCGTTACGGATGATAAAAACCGTGCGCGTATCTTTCTGCCAGGCAACACCCAGATTGAAGCCCTCTGCTATAAAACGGATGGGCAGCATGGTGCGACCGTTTATGACTGTTGGCGACACATCGAGCTCTGATGATTTACCGTTGAGATATGCCACGGGAGAGTCGATGACTAATCTGATGGTGTCATTTTTGAGGGAGAGCGTAACTGTGCGAGTAGAACCATCCCACCCTACACTGCCGCCAAAGGCTTCGATTATGGCTCTTACGGGAACAAGGGTGCGACCATTGGTTATGACGGGTTTTGTACCAAGGCCTGCATCTATTTCTGAAGAGGTACCATTTATCTGCATTATGGGATTGTCGATCTGAAGGCTGACTATGGTATCGAGCTCGGAAGCACCTGCTGACATTGTCGCAAATATTATGAAAGCCATACACAAAAAAATCAGAGCAGACAAGGTCTTTGTAATTGTCTTCATATGGGTACCTCCCGATTATAAACTTCATTTTACATTTTACCAAGTTTTTATATAAAAAGCAAGGGTTTGGCAAAGTTTTGCCAAACCCTTAGTTTTAATATTTACCGTATCGGAATCAGTCTGCCATACGTTTGTAGGTTTCGTATCTTTCGATAAGGTCTTTTTCTGCTTTGTCGAAGAGTTCATCTGCAAGTGCAGGATAAGCTTTCTGGAGCATGAGATATCTGTTTTCACCAAGCATAAAGTCTTTGATGGTACCGGTGGGCTCTTTGGAGTCGAGGGTGAAGGGATTCTTGCCTGCTTCTTTGAGCTCGGGGTTGAATCTCCAGAGGTGCCAGTAGCCTGTTTCAACAGCTTTCTTTTCTTCAGCGATTGAATTAGCCATGCCGCCCTTAGCCTTGAGACCGTGGTTGATACAAGGAGCATATGCGATGATGAGTGAAGGACCGGGATATGCCTCTGCCTCTTTGATAGCATTGAGTGCCTGCTGCATGTTTGCACCGAGAGCAATCTGTGCTACATATACATAGCCATAGGTTGTGGCAATCATACCGAGGTCTTTCTTCTTAATCTTCTTACCGGAAGCTGCAAATTTAGCAACAGCAGCAGTAGGTGTAGCTTTGGAAGACTGACCGCCTGTGTTGGAGTAAACTTCGGTGTCTACAACGAAAATGTTGATGTCTTCGCCGGAAGCGATAACGTGGTCGAGACCGCCGAAACCGATGTCGTAAGCCCAACCGTCTCCGCCGAAGATCCATACGGACTTCTTGGTGAGCATGTCAGCCATGTCAACAACAGCCTTAACGTTTTCGCATGTGCAACCGTTGTCGCAAAGAGCCTTGCACTCTGCAAGGAGAGCTTCGCCGGCTTCCTTGGAAGCGGCAGCGTTGTCCTTGTTTTCGAGCCATGCGTTGCAAGCAGCCTTCAAAGTGTCGCTTGCCTTGTCGGAATCAGCAATTTCCTTAACGATATCAGCGAGCTTTTCGCGGCGCTGACGGGTAGCGGTAGCCATACCGAGACCGTATTCTGCATTATCTTCAAACAGGGAGTTTGCCCAAGCGGGACCCTTGCCCTCTTTGTTGGTGGTGTAGGGAGTGGAAGGTGCAGATCCGCCCCAGATGGAAGAGCATCCGGTAGCGTTTGCGATGACCATGCGATCGCCGAAGAGCTGAGTGATGAGCTTAGCGTAAGGAGTTTCGCCGCAGCCGGGGCAAGCGCCGGAGAACTCGAGGAGGGGCTGCTTAAACTGCGAACCCTTAACGGTTTCGGGCTTGAACTTGGCAAGAACGTCCTTGTCGTCGGTGAACTTGTATGCGAGATCGAAGTACTTCTGATCTGCCATAGTCTCGTCGAGAGGCTTCATGGTAAGAGCCTTGTTGCCCTTCTTGCCGGGACATACGTTAGCGCAGGAGCCGCATCCGGTACAGTCAAGAGCGGAAACAACGATACCGAACTTGTAGCCGGGCATACCGGTCATAGCGGTGAGCTTAACGCCTTCGGGTACTTCA
>JAZNBF010000003.1:0-1706 GCA_045586905.1 Clostridia bacterium | reverse complement strand
GGCATTGAGGCTTTGAGCGAAGCTCATCCCGATGTGGAAATCTATTGTGCCAATGTTGACGAATGTCTCAACGAAAACGGCTACATTGTTCCGGGCCTCGGTGATGCGGGCGATAGAATTTTTGGTACAAAATAAAACACTTCAAATACCATCCTGACAAAGCTTTCGGGATGGTATTTTTCTATGCGTGCATCTGAAATTTACAGAAAAGGCAGAAAATATTAATTGATATGTTGGTGAAATTGTGATACAATGAGTTTGCAAAGCAAACTCAATGAATTGCCTGTCGGCATGAATTGAAAATTCAAATTTTCATGAATTGAGACTTACGGCTCATGAATTGCACCTGGCGGTGCATTAAAGGCAATTCAATTCATTGTTTTTTATCACACAAATCCGAAAAGGAGAAACATATGAAAAAAATAATATCCTTAACCTTAATTTTATCAATTTTAATTGCATCAACAGTTTCTTTTGCTTTTTCCGATGTGGGAAGCTCCCACTGGGCAAATGAATATATTGCCTCACTCACAAACGACGGCATAATCGACGGCTACGAAGACGGCACTTTTCGCCCCGAGGGTCTTGTTACCAAGGCAGAGGTTGCAAAGCTTGTGTGTGAAGCGTTTAACCCTCAGAGTTCAGAGGGCAGTTTTTCCGACATTTCGTCTCACTGGGCAAATGAATATATAACAAAATGTGCAAAGCTTTTCTATGCACCATCGTCTGAATTTATGCCCGACCTTCCTGCCACAAGAGCAGAAGTAGCATATGTTCTTGCCAATGTTCTTTCACTTGAAAAATCTGAAAATGTGACCTTTTCCGACTGGGACACAGTTGCCGACGCTATGAAGACATTAGTGGCAGCAGCCGCAGAGGCAGGAATAATTGAAGGCTATGAGGACGGCACAATCAGAGGCGACGGCTTTGTTACAAGGGCAGAGAGTGCTGCTTTAATTGTTCGTGCTCTCGGCTATGAAGTGCCCGAAGAAAAACCCGAAGAAAAGCCCGAGGAAAAACCAACTCAGCCAGATGACAAGGACCACCTCTACACCCTCTATCCTCTCAAAAATCTTCTGCTTGTGAGAGGCGTCACAAAAGGTCTTGACGCCAATGGCGACGAAATCATCAAAATCACCTACAGCATCGCAGGCGATGAAGAAAATGTATACACATCTTCAATCTCTGCCGACGCCGAAATAAATGTTTTAGGCACAAAGACTTCTTTAGATACTCTTGCACCTGGTGATGTGTTTGTTGTTGACACTGCATTTTTAGGCTACATCTCAACAATTGCAGTGGTTGCATCGTTTGATGAAGACACACCCCCGATTTCCATAACTCCGCTTCTTGCCTACGGTGCGGGAGGAAAGTATGAATTTTGGGCAGGCAATGTTGTATCATATGAAACAAAAACAAACACAGTTATATTTGATGTTTTCGACGGCACTTCCACTATGGAAATTATAGCTAGAAAAAGCACCCCTGTTTCCGTCTATAGTAAAAGAGGCACACATCATTACTGGGACGCTGAAAGCCTGAACGCAATAGACGAGGGAAGTTTTGTCTTCTTCCGTTTCAGCGATGATACTGTAACAGAGATTATCGTAAAAAATTAAAATTTCACACCCGAAAAGCAATTTTGCTTTTCGGGATTTTTTTGTTGATAAAAATAGAAGATGTGATATAATGTATGTTAGGAAGTG
>JAZNBF010000002.1:0-11303 GCA_045586905.1 Clostridia bacterium | reverse complement strand
TATGATCACAAAAATAATTATGTATACAAACAATTGAAAATAGTTATTTACCACAGCGAATTGGTTAATCAGAAATCCACATATTGAAGATATAATAATTGTTGGTAAAAAAGAAATCATACTTTTCCAGTAACAAATAATATTAAGACCAATTATTTTATGATAATAAATATTCATAAATATGCCATTACCAAGGATAAGTGAAATTGCAGTACCAAGAGCACTGCCTATGCCACCAAATGCTTTTGCCAGAGGAATGCTTATAATTAAATTGACAAATGCCATGACAGTGTATACAACAGCTCTGGCTTTATGCTTTGCCATGGCAGTCTGAATGGATATGCCTATATTTTGCATATACGGTATTGTGGCAGGTATGATGAGAAGAAGCCCTATCACATAAACATCTTCATAGCCTGCAGGTGCCCATATGCTTACAAAAGCCTGACCTAAAAATATAAATCCGAGCACAATGGGCAGAAGTATCATGAGCTGATATCTGCCAATGCGGGAAAAAAGCCCTGTCAATTGATCGGATGAAGCACCATTTGCAACAAGACGGTTGACACGAGGTATAAATACCGTTGAGATAGAAGTCGAAACCTGCGAATACAAAGTATTTATGTACGAGGAAAGACTATATACAGCTGTAACAACGCTACCACAGTATCTTCCCAGGATTAGCTTATCTACATGCCAGTTAATCTGATCAATTACAGAGTTGAGAGCAATAAATGCTGAAAAAGCGCCGACTTCTTTAAGCTTTTTAAAATCCAGAGAAGAAAAGCTGAATCTAACTTTTAAGACAACAAGGCAATACACAATATTAAATAAATCAACTAAAACAGTAATGCTTGCTGTTACGAGAGCCATAGCCACCGAACGAAAACCCAATAACAAGAGAATCCATGTAACAAATGGACTCAATAAAGTTTTGAGGATGTTAATACCTTTTTGAAAAATAAATTTTTCATGAGCGGTGATAATAGATGCAAAAACTGTGGAAGCAAGTGTTGCAGAAGTGCTGACTGTGAGAATCACCATAATCCTTTTAAGAGTTATAACCTCTTCGGGAGTAAGACCCTTGTCAAACACCAGGTCTGCAAAAAAGGTTACAATAAATCCTGCAACAAGACACACCAGACCTAGCACAACAAACACAGACAAAAACAAACCGTTGGTAGAAGCTGTGTCTATGCCTTCTGCTTTGTCGCGGGAATAAAACCTTATGTAGCTGCTCCCAAACCCAAAGTTAAGAATGGTAAGATATGAAATCGCACCTGCAGCTATGCTGTATACACCATATTCTGCCTGACCAAGCATTCGAAGCATGACCGGAGTATATATTAGTGATATGACCAAACCGGCCATAATCTGAAAATATGACATCATACTTCCCGCTTTAAGCTGATTGATTTTACTCATTCTCCAACACCTTTTTTATAACCAAAACTGATTTTTCTGCCTCTTTGATATATTCCGGCATTTTACTCTCAAGATGAGAACGTATGGAAACCTCATTTTCATAAAGCCACTTGAATCCTTTTACCAAAGTGTCTTCATCTTCAATTGATTGAACAGGAATGACATAGTTTTCGTGAGTACCAAAAAGGTCTTTAGCTATGCCGAGAGCCTTTACGGAATAACCTGTAACAAGAGTCGGTACACATGTTGAATATGCCGCAATAGACGCATGAGTTCTTGCTGCAATAAACATCCTGCACTTTGAAATCAAATATTTTTGCTCTTTGCAGTTATGATCATCAATGCATATAACTCTATCATTATCTTTAAAATGTTCTTTTAAATCGGAATGAACTTCTCTGTCATTTGTTGTTTTGGCACTAACATGCGGAATAAGTGTAACAGTTAAATTTGTCTCCTTCAAAATATATTCTATAAGGTTAACATAAGCATTAAACAATGTTTCATTATTTGCTGCATATCTTAATATCATAGGACTTGCATTTATACCAATTGTCCCCTCTGTTATTGCCCTTCCTTCTGTAATTGTATTATCATCAGGCATTTGAGCAGAAAGCGTAAAGGCAGGATCGGGATAGAGTTCCAAATTATCAAGACCATAACCCTTTAATATATTATAGGTTATTGACTCTCTTGCAACAATCTTTTTGTATTTTTTTAAATCAGAAACCATAACTGAATCTATGGCAGAAGGCTCAATTGAACAGCCAAATAAAATGCTTTTTTTGCCAATTTTGGAAATTGCATCATTTACTGCGTAAAAGTTTGTGGGCACGCCATAACAATAGTTATCTCCACCTATTGAAAGAAAGAGATCTGTGTTTTTCATATCATCGAAATTAGAGGACAAGTATTTTCTTGATACCACTTCTATCGCCTTGTTTTTTGAGATTAATCTGTTGTATAAATTAAACATAAACCAAGCGGGGGTATACCTTTTGAGGGATGGAAACCAAACCTGCTTTAAAGTATAGTGATTACTTATAAGACCAATATCTTCTCTTTCATCATCTATGCAATATTTCATATAGAGAGTCTTTGTTGCATTTATTCCTTCTTTTTCAATAAGTTCAGCGATTGATACTGCTATAGCCTCGCAGCCCCTGTTTAAAGATGAAGGATGCGGATATAAAATAAATTTATGCATTATTAATCGTTTTCCTTTCCTTTTACAAGTTCAAGTACCATTTGTCCTGCAGAGTGTGCTTTTGAAATATATTCGGGCATAATATCTGAAAGACGTGATTTAATATCTTCACGGTTTTCATAAACCCACTTGTAACCGTTTAATAAATCTTCTTCAGATGAAAGGCTTTGTGTGGGAATGACATAATTTTCATTAGTACCAAAAAGGTCTTTTGCTATTCCGAGTGCTTTAACTGAATAACCAAGAACAAGCGTAGGAACGCAGGTTGAATAAGCAGCAATTGTAGAATGTGTGCGAGCACCTATAAAGACCTCACACTTTGAAATAATGTCTTTGTATTCGGGAGCACTATAACCATAACCAACAAGAGTACACATGTGAGGAGAATTAACCTTGGCAAGAATTTCTTTCATAGAACTATAATCTCCCACGCCTGTTTTACGGTCAACAACGTGAGGAATAAGAAAAACATTTTTCTTTTGAACATCCGTTATGTAATTAATAAGATTTATAGTATTTTGAGAAACTATACCCTTTTTACTTTCCTTTCCTTGTACCATAGGGCTTATATTTATGCCAATAGTACCTTGGGGAACTACCATACCATGCGTATCGGACTTTTCCATTATGAAAGCAGGGTCAGGAATAAGTCGGGCAGTTTTTTCAAAACCCGCATTGCAAAGTGTATCATATGAAATTGACTCTCTGGCAAAAATAAGGCTAAACTGCGAAAGATCCTTTTTCAGTGTGTCTGTCATAAGGGTTTCTTCAAACGAAGAACCCCAATGAACAAGTGTTGCACCCTTTTCTTTATAATTTTTATGGTGGACAATCAGATGGTCGATATTGGTATTGTAGCAAAAATTATCACCACCAACGGAGATGCACAGATCCATATTATTGTTTCTGCGATATGTAGGGTAATTATAGAGAGTTTGCAAAAGAACAGATGAGCCAAAAAGCTTTTTGAAAGCTGCAACTAAATAAGCTTTGAAAGTCGCAGGGCGAGGATAGTAAGTAACATCATATTTATCTATTGTATCTAATTTTGGCATTTCAACATTATTAAAATCGTTTGACAAAGCAGTAATTTTTGCATTTGGAAAAGATTCTTTTATCATCAAAGATATGGTGCGAATAATTGCTTCGCAGCCCCTATTGTCAGGATTGCCAAAACCACAAAAAACAACATTCATGATTATCTCTCCTTTAAATTCTTGAATCTTTTATAATATCTGAATTTAAACAAGCTGCCACAAAGCTTTACATACCATTTAATTTTAAACTCAGGGCACATATCTTCGAGTGAAAAAAGTTTTTTCCAAGAAAGAAAACAAGCATAAGCTTTTATAGCTTTAACAAAGTCAGTCTGATATGCTGCTGTGTTTTTATAGGCTATCATTGTAGAAACAGGGTTTTTAAGATGGAGAGTGTTGAGACTGTTTGAAAGGCCTGAGTCCTGATATTCACCCTCATATAAAAACTCATTGAAATATCTGAGCTTATACTTTTGGTCTATCTGATAGTATATAACACTTTCTGTCATAAATTTTTCGCCATCTATCTCGGGAAACAAATGGGCTTTAAGCACGTCAGACCTATATACAAGCATGGTGTCTGAAGAAAAAATTTTGTCATTATAAAGCTGCATAAGTGTGCCTGCGTATGGCGGATTTATAAACTTCTTTTCGCCGATGAGCTTTCTTGGTGAAACAATGCCACATATGTTTTTATCGTGTTTGCAATTTTGCCATTCTTTTTTTGTTTTTTCTATGGCATCGGGCAAAAGGGTATCATCGGAGTCAACACAGACAAAGAGTTCTGTGTTGCAAATTTTAACACCATAGTTATGAGCCTTGTACTTGCCGCCATTTTCAATTTTGACATAGTTTATAGACAAGATACCTTCGTTTATAAACTCTGACACAACCTCCTCGGTGTTGTCGACAGAGCCATCATCTACCACAGACCATAAAAAATCCTTGTCTGTTTGCTTTGTGAGACTGGTATACAGTCTGCGTAATAAATCAGCCCTGTTATATGTGGGTGTAAATACTGTTATAGTGATGTCACACATGCCAGTTCAGACTCCTCTTCTTTATTATATCTCATTAAGAGAGCTGCCACGGCGAGAACAAAATAAAAAGATACATCTCGCACAGAACCACTAATCATTCGATACGACAAAAGAATTATAAGTGGGGTATAATTGTAAAGATGTTTTTTGAATTTTTTCATTGGACTCGTTCTAAATGCACTTGCTATGCATGAATAGTAAATCAGACAACCCCCTACACCAAATGATAAAAATGTGTCTAAAATCATATTGTGTGCAGTAAAGCCCCAATATTCATAAGGATACATAGAGCTCAGACCGAAAAACAAAATCCCGTCATTGGAAAATAGCACTTTAAACGATGCATTTATAAGAGCTTCTCTGGTATCGTTACCATGGGCAAACCTTTCTCCTGTCTTTTCAAATACCAAGGATAAATCATCCATAAAGAATATCGCGAAAATAGCAACGATAACCAAAGAAAATACAAGCGTGCCAAAAAACTGATTGAAGGATTTGCTTTGAGAAAACAGAAACAAAACGAACAAAATAAGAAGCTCAACATAAAAACCACGGGAAAGTGTGATAAATCCAAAATAAGTGAAAGAAACAATAGTTATAACATAGAAAGAAAAAAACTTTTTCTTTTTTGCAGTGAGACCAAGAATACAAAGACAAACACCAAAGACTGTATCGAAAGCAAGAGTGTTTGCGCTGGCAAAATAAGTTGTGGCAAAACCAAATCTATGCATGGTTGAAGTTCTTGATCCAAATTGGAAAGCTGCAGCTT
The DNA here is from genome assembly GCA_045586905.1 of Clostridia bacterium. Classification (GTDB taxonomy): domain Bacteria; phylum Bacillota; class Clostridia; order UMGS1810; family UMGS1810; genus RGIG1828. The sequence goes on along the minus strand of JAZNBF010000002.1, from coordinate 5,825 downwards.
GCGGCAATGATAAATACTGTCCATACATGGTCGGGTCGAGAGTTCTGCCAAGTACTGAATACTCTTCTATAATACCAATAAGACACTCTGCCCATACACCAAGGCAGAAAAATAAAATCACATTATGCAGATTAAACTTGACATCATCTGTCATTATAAACATAAAATACATAAGAGAAAGAAGCCACATAATAGAAGTGGCATATTGCTTGTGATTAAAATTTCTTGTGTTTACTACATCTAATACAAAAAGGAAAAGAAGACAAAACACACTTAAAGTCATTGGCTTTTTTTCGATAAAATATCTCTTTAGAGCTATGACCAAAAGCACAAACATGAGGAAGGTCATGGACGACGAACCTATGTTAACTGAAGCAAGTCGATACAGTGGAGATAGTCCGAGTACGCAAAGAAATGTTTCTTCTTTTGTGCCTACTATAGCTAAAATGACACATGCCAAAGTAACGATATAACCAACATAGGGAATCGAAACCTGAGTGGTCAAAATTATAAGTCCCAAACAAAAGGCAAATAAATAATATACATTTTTTCTAATAGGTGCTGCTTCTATAGGTTTTTTTTCAGGTTGGTAAATAATTGTTTGTTCCATATGTGGTATCTCCTATTTTTTCTTTCGAATTGGCGCACTACCTAAAAAATAATGTGCAACTTTGCTTATAAAACGTCGCATCCTTTTTTTTGGTGACATCCAGCTTGCATTTCCAAGATGGTCTGAGTAGGTGTTGGACGAATAATTTTTGATTGTTCTGCTATAATTGCTCGGACAAAAATAATCTGAAGGGAAAACCGTAAGACCACTATACCTTTGAAGAGTGTTGTCAAGAACAAAACCATGCTCTTTTATGCAATCATAAAAATGTGACCCTACCACTTTAAGGTTGTAGCTGCCATCAGGTAGAATAAAGCTTATTTTTGAATACAGATCAAGCATATTTTTATAGTGAATATTAAACGGTTCTTTTGCATACAGCACAAGCCCAGGAGCAAGGAAACAACCGTTTTCAAATCCAGTGAAAGCTTCTTCACTTTGGGTGAGTGGTTCAAAACTTTTTAGCATTTTTACATCGATATCAAAATATAATCCACCTTCTCGATAGAGAATGTCAAAACGAAGGACATCAGATGCAAAAGCGTATTTTTTAGCATCGTAAGCCTCTCTGCAATACTTGTTAATATCAATATTGAGATTTGATTCATTCCACTCAATAATTTCCCAATCGGGCATATGTTTTCGCCATGATTTTATGCATCGTTTTATAAGCATACTCTTAGGCTTGCCACCAAGCCAAATGTAGTGAATTTTTTTAATCATAATGGTCCTCCGATATTACAGTTTAATCACATTAAAAAATTCTTCCTTGCTCATTTCATAAAAGCTTTTTACATCACAGTTATCCCTGTATATCTTAAGACAATCGGGATCATCTAAAATCTTTTTTAGAGCAACATAAATTGCATTATCGTCGTTATCACACACAATGCCTATACCTCTTTCAGATATCATTTCATCTGCTGACGAGGTCCTTGTGGCAAGTATTGGAAGAGAAAGACACTCTGCCTCGGAAAAAACCATAGGAGCTGCTTCATTATATGAAGGAGCAAGAAGCAGGTCGGCATTTGGGAAAAATCTGTATGGGTTTTTTTGGAATGAATAAAGACGCACATTATCTGAAAGTCCGCATTTTTCTATAAGTTCTTTATAGTCTTGTTCAATATGGGGATCAGTACCCCCCACAACATGCCAACAGAAATTATATCCGTCATTTTTTAACCTTTTTAATATATCCGGCATTCTCCAATGGCCCTTTTCCTTGCCAATCCTGGCTACCGTGAGAATATTGATACGATCTTTTTCATATACTACCGGATCAAGTTTGGAGAGGTCAAGTATTCTTTGAAGCTGATGAAAATTGTGGACCACGTAGGTTTTATCTGAAAACTGTGGAAAAGACTTTACGAAGCTAGCTCTTGTCCCCTTAGAAACTGTAACAAGTTTATCAAGTTGTGAGTATATTTTATGGTGATAATCCGTATTAAGTTTAGTCTGCTCAACATCAGTATGTATCCAACCTATTTTTTCTTTGGCATCTACCTTCTTAATAATAAATCTGTTGAACCCGTTTATCATCGTGGAAGGGCGTACCTCTTGATGATAGGCAATGGCATAATCATAACCCACAAGTTTTTTCTGAAATGCAAAAGCAATGTTTATCGGCAGGATGTTGCCAAATAATCTCGACCAAACAGAAGAAAAAATTTTAAATGCAATCTGTAATATGTTTTTTGTTTTTTTTGCATCGGAAAATGTCATACCCATAGTTTGAACAAGTAAAGAGCAATCCAAGAGGTTAACATTGCCCGGAAGTGTATTTTCAACACAATCGATTTTGTTAAATAACAATAAATCAATTAAAACATCTTCATTTGACAGCTCAGAAAGCATATTTTTTAGTGCTGTCTGAATACCGCCTATACATAGTGATTTATTTACAATCAAAATCTTTTTCATACAAGCCACCCTTTAATTATCAAGACACGAGAAACTGGAAAGGATAATTTCAGCCTTACTGATGATTTCTGCTGTTTCATCGGATGTAAACTGTTTATATTCGTCTATTCTTTTGTCTGATACTGTGCCGAAGTATGGTGAATCAATGCATTTTGACGGATGTATGACAAATTCTGCCACATCAGAATTTTCCCACTGAATATTGCTAAAAGTATAGTTTGAATCGGTGGAGTCAGAGGCGTTCAGACATACAACAAGTCCATCAGGAGAAAGCATAGAATATTTCCTGTGTGCTTTTTTTATCCAGTTATGAAGAAGTGAGGCTTTAAAAGGCTCAATAATTCTCCACAAAATCGACATAGAGGATTTGGCGTTTTTGGGCGATACATATAGTCTTTCATGACTTCTCATTTTTTTGATGCCAAGCTCCATAGCAAATTCTGTAAACAAATTAAAAAGGCCAAAATCAACATGAACATTTTGATGGGTATTCCAATAGTCAGGTGTACCTACAGATGCTGCAAAACGGTCATATTGAGCCTTCAGTTCTGTTTTTATCTCATCGTTCGAGATTTTACCTTTTCTATAGAGTTTGCGAAATTCGGAATATTTATAGAAGCAGAGGGTGTCGGGATCTACAAGAGACGGGATAAGAGAGGGGTCTGTGCACGGTTTTCCACAGCTAAGAACCCAATGAAGACCGACAGAAACATTTGGGAATTTATCTTTAAGCAGAGCTGCCTCCTCATAAAGATCCATGTTGGTCATAACATTGGTTGTGGTTATGAGACCTTTTGCCATGCCCTCCTCAATTGCATCATTTACACCTCTTGACATACCATAATCATCGGCTGTTACTATGAGTTTTTTCATTGCTTTATCCCCTTTTTTTGAGTTTGAAAGCTGTTTTTTGAGCAAAAAATTTAATGTAACCGGAAATATAATATATCAACCAGTTTGATCTTGCTAACCGTGATGAAAAGGATTCATTTTCAAATGGCACAGAAAGCAATTTTTCACAGTTTTTCTTTATGAGAGCAATATTTAAAAGAGATTTTTTCCTTAGATTTCTTTTTACATTTGCCCACACATATATAATACATCTGGAATTGAATATGTTGAGATATGGCAGAGAAAGAAGATTATATATTGCATTCTCCTGACACGCCCATCTGCCGAGTCTTGACTCAACAGAAAACAAGTCAAACACATTTATACATTCACCAGATGCTGAAATTTCTTTTTCCCATTGTCTGAGAAGTATTTTGCTTTCTTTACTGTAATTATGGAGTTTACAGCGAAAGTAAGAAGGAGAAGCCAAAAACTGTGGAATATCACGATGCAGTGAACATTTCCCTATTTGTCCGACTATATCGCCATTTATAATAGCATTTTGAGGGAAAGCCTGTTTTATGGTCTTGGCAATCATAAGTGTACGCTTGGAGTATGCATCTTTTCCAAGCATTTCGTCAGCATAAGCTATATCATCATCAGTAAGATACGCATCTGATAACACCCTGTGCTCAAGTCCTGCACATTTACATAAATCTTTGGGTATTGTTAAAGTTTGTGCATCGCTGCTTACACCATGATTTATAGTATAACAAGGAAATTTTTTATCTGACGAAAGCAAATACGAAAGCACCACCCTACTGTCTTTACCATCCGTTATAGGGCAAGCAATATCATATATTGACAAATAAAACTTTGTCAGCTTAGAAATGTATGGTGATGTGATTTTAACCGCTTCCTCAACTGATACATATCCGGTCTTCACCGGCTCATTTACAAATCTTACAGCTGTATTTGAGTCAATGTGCAGAGCGTGATTTGGAAGAAGCTGCTTTATGTTTTTATATTCTGTAATATCGTAGGGCATAGCCTGTGAAATATCTCCCGAAAGTCTTACAGACATATGTTCGTCATCGGTTGAAAGATTGAATGAGTCGGTAATAAGCTTAATATTTGAAGAGCAAGCAAAGCCATCTTGACATTGTGTGAGATAATACACAGGAACAGACGACGTAGCATCACAAACCACATATGATTTACCCTCTATGTATGCAAAAATGACATATTTACCACCGCACAGGTATTCTATGGAAAGCAGCGAATCAAGGTCAGCACAACTTGCCATAGCTTCCGGCAAAGAGGAATATTCTTCACCTGACAAACAGGATATATGACCAAGAATTACAACTTCATTTCCGGCACAGGCCGCCTTTGTAACTGTGGTGTTATCTGAGTAGAAAAGTGTGTGTGGGCCGAAGGTTATTTTGTTATTAAAAATATCGCTATTGCACCTACATCCTATGTGGAATGAAAACATAGGACTAACTTTCAAAATACTCATAGATTACTCCATAATGTAAGAATATATTTCTTTATATTTCGTTACTACATCGGACCAATTATAGGCTCTTGAAGCAGCATAGGCCTTTTTGGAAAAGGACTGATAATCAGCTGCTATTTTTTCGCAGCTATCTGCTATTGCCAGGCTATCATCAGAGCTAACTCCATAGCCTGACTCGCCATCATTTATATGTCCGTCAAAGCCCTGACCTTTTGTGTAGATAACAGGGAGAGCCTGGCTCATGGCTTCAACGTACACCATTCCGAAGGACTCTCTTTTTGAGGGCATAACAAATATATCGTTTTGTCTGTAAAACTTTATCAGTTCTTCCTTAGGCATAGCCTTCTGATATGTTACCGAAGGATGGGATATGATTTTGTTGTATTCATTACTGTCTAAAACCTTTCCAACAACATTAAAGATCACATCATAACCTCTTTGGGACAAGATGTCGCAAGCTTTAAGTGTGACGGGAAGATTTTTGTTTTTATCAATCTTTCCCGCATAGCAAAGGCTTATTTTTTTATCTTTAATGCGCAACAAAGTTTCATCGGAGAGCATGTCAGGTGTGTTTGTAAGCCAAAAATCATCCAAACAGTTTGGGATGATATGTGTTTTTGCTTCGATTACCTTCTTATCCTGTTCAGACAGATATTTATCGAACAGTTCATCCTTATAGGCTCGGGATAAGAAGAAAACTGCCGAAGCGTTTTTGAGAATTTCTATGCCCCAACGCCTTAAATGCACCATATATTTAAAAAAAGCATTTATATCGGTGTTTCTGACTGCAACAACTTATTTTTTGCCAAATTCCTTATGAAGTCTATATGCAATGCCACCATCAGTAAAAACAGTGTAGGCATGAATTATATCAAATGAAGCCACATCAATGCTTTGTTTTACAGCAGAAAGTATTTTTTTTTGTTTTCTTCTGTAACATAT
>JAZNBF010000001.1:0-12342 GCA_045586905.1 Clostridia bacterium | reverse complement strand
TTGGTTATTGGTTGAAGCTTAAGGTGCTCCAACATGACCTGCTGCCTTAGGATGAAGCAGCAACCATGGCAGAATCAATTTCTGCTCATCTTCATCAAACCTGCTTGATTTCGATATCTACACCTGCGGGGAGAGATATTTTTAAAAGCGTGTCGATGGTCTTGGCTGTGGGTTCTAAGATGTCGATGAGTCTCTTGTGAGTTCTCATTTCGAACTGCTCACGGCTGTCTTTGTATTTGTGGACAGCTCTGAGGATTGTAACAACCTCTTTCTTTGTAGGGAGCGGAATAGGACCTGCAACCTTTGGACCTGTTCTCTCAGCAGTCTCAACAATCTTCTTTGCGGACTGATCGATTAACTGGTGGTCGTAAGCTTTGAGCTTGATTCTGATTTTCTGACTTTTAGCCATTGATAGTACCTCCTAACATAATTTGATTTTCGGTGCCATATCGGCAGTCATAAAAACAGTTCACACACATCCGTGTGTGTCATACCCTCTCAAATTAAAAACCGGCACAAGGATACCGGGGCATAATACGAGTAGGTATTCACTGTGACCTTGCCGCCCGGATTCTGGACCCGGACATTCTCCACGGAAATTGACCGCAAAACCTTGCAGTCGGTAACCTCCCGCTTCATCGTCTGTCATGCCACACTGGATTATTGTATAATATTTGAAGGGTTTTTTCAAGGGTAATTATTACCTAAAAACCCGACTGATGAAAAATTTTCAAATTTTCGTGAAAGTTTTACAATCAAAACAATTACATTTGTTCAAAAAATGTGCATTTTGACGGTATTTTTGCGTAAAAAACACGCCTCAAACCCCGATTTAACAAGGTTTTGAGGCTGATTTTAGCATGCAAAAGCGTTTTTTTCGTAAAAAGTATACAACTTGCACAACAAAAAGCTGTAAATTAGTCACAAAAAATGTATTTTGTGGGTGGTGTTTTTAAAGAACACAAGATATAGGTTTTCTTTACTCTGGGAAAGACCTCAAACCCCTCTTTTACAAGGGATAATCCCCCGTAGCTCCCTCTTTTTCTTACGGGGGAAAGGTCCCCCGTAACCCCCTCTTTGCGCTTGATTTTTTATGGTGGCTGAGACGCTCGGCATTTTCTCTCCGAAATTGGTGCTTTTTGCTTCGCAAAAATGCAAGATTTCTCCGAGGAAACACCTCGCTCAGAGAATTTTCTGGGGAAACACTTTGAAGAAAGTAACAAATTTAAGTAAATTATATTTTTTAACACATTCCCCTTATCGCACTTACTAATCTTTCAGTAAATCCGCCTATGTTTTTGAGGCGAAAGTTTTTTCGGTATCACAAAGGGTAAAATCACTCAAACAAAATCAGTTTCCTTGATTTTGAGTGATTTTAGAGGCGTCGCAAAAGATTTTTGCGAGTAGCCTCGTGCACACAGTGAGACCGGAAAAACCGTCGAGAAAACATCAGCGGAAGGGTGGGGTCTCGGGGAGACCTCTCCCTGAGAAAAGTTCGGGCGCTCTCCCCGAAAAAAAGGGACTGTGCTTTTACACAATCCCTGATTTTAATTATTCAGCTGTGAAAGGAAGAAGAGCTATATGTCTTGCTCTCTTTATAGCAATTGTAAGCTGTCTCTGATGTTTTGCACAGTTGCCGGAAATTCTTCTGGGAAGAATTTTTGCTCTTTCAGAAACATATCTTCTGAGCTTTGCTATATCCTTATAGTCAATTTCCTGAATTTTATCTGCACAGAAAGCACAAACTTTTCTTTTTGGTTTTCTGCGGAAAGCCTTTTCTTCAGCCATTTTTGTTACCTCCTATTAATTTTTAGAAAGGCAGGTCGTCATCAGCTGCGGGCATGGGAGCGAAACCGTCATTTGTGTCAAATGAGGGCATCTGTGCCGGTGCCTGCTGAGCTGCGGGAGCAGTCCTCTGGAAAGAGTCGCCACCCTGTCCCTTGCTTTCAACGAAATGGATTTCGTCGCAGGAAACTTCGGTAACATAAACTCTCTGACCGTCTTTTTCATAGTTTCTGGTCTGGATGCTGCCAACTAAGCCTACCATACTGCCTTTAGCAAAATATTTTGCCAGAAATTCTGCCTGCTGTCTCCATGCAACGCAGTTTATAAAATCTGCGTCGTAGTTGCCTTCGGCATTTTTGAATCTTCTGTTTACTGCAACGGTGAACGAGCAAACGCTTGTGCCGCTGCCTGTGGTTTTGAGCTCGGGATCTCTGGTCAAACGACCAACGAGTATTGCCTTATTCATAACCTAATCACCTCTCAAGATTACTTTCTGATTACTATTGTTCTGAGCATACCATCGGTGATGTTATAAACACGTTCAAGCTCTGCAACAAATTCTGCCTCACTTGCAAAATTAACTAAAACATAATAACCTTCTGTTTTGTAGTTAATGGGATAAGCGAGACGTCTTTTGCCCCATACGGCAACAGATTCAACCGTACCGTTAGCTTCGATCATAGCTTTGAATTTGTCTGCAATAGCTGTGATCTGTTCTTCGGGAAGAGACGCATCGATAACAAAAATAGTTTCGTACTTGTTGATAACATTTGTCATAATGTTTTCACCTCCTTGTGGACTATGGCCCTCGAAATGAGAGCAAGGAGCCTTGATATTTCAAGGCTGCTGACAAAATCGACCAATAATCAGCCTTATCATTATAGTACAAGACATTTTATTTGTCAAGTGTTTTTTTGTATTCGTTGAAAATACCCTCCGACACCCATTGGTTGACTTCGGATGTGAAATGCACAACATCATCAAGAAATAACCCGTTTCCTCTCACATCGGGAATATAATACGGGCAGTTTTCTCTTACGTCAAACACCGAGATGTTGTCGTTTTCCATGGAAAGCTCATCGAATATCTTATTGATATAATGGAGCTTTTTGAGCTTATCACCGCTCGGATCAAAATCCATACATCTGTCGTATGAGACACGCCTGTGAAGAATAACCGGCACTTTTTTGCCGATACTTTTGCAAAAACCGTCAAATAATTCTGCATGGATTTTTTTGGCGGTAGTCTCCAGACACTCCCAGGTGGCAGTTGTATCATTTTCGCTGCCGCGCCAGTGAAGACCGAAAACTTCAAAATCCATATTCCTTTTATCAAAACTGTCTTTTAAAAGTGACAGTATGTGATTTGTAAATGGTGTAAGTGCAATTTTAACCTTGCCGAGAACACCCGGGATGAGAATTTTTCCATAATCCGGATGCCACATATAGCCCTCTGTCACGCCCTGGGCACCTATGGCAATCTGAACTATATAAAGGTCAGGCAGATTGTGAGGGTTACCCGAGTCTATTTCATTTTGCCACAGCTTTGCAAGGCAGTTTGCAAGTGAGTATGTGTTGTCCTGCTCTTCGGCAAGGTTCATGCCAAAGCTTGTGTAGCCGGACCATTTGAGCTCTCTTATGTCAAACGACTGATTGAAGTCGCGGGAAAGCCCGAAGACGTTTTTCATAGGGTTTAAGATTTTGTCTTCTTCCTTCATAGGTGTTGCGTGACCTACTGCATTTGACTGACCGAGCAGGATAAACACTGCCGCTTTATCTTTTTGCATATGTATCTCTCCATTCTTTTCAAGCATCCAAAACTTTCAGACTGCATCAAATTCTATGTTTCTTCATTTATATTTATCAGATATATAACATTACTATACAAGTCTCGCCCGTTTTGCACAATCCTAAATATAACTTGAAAATTCGCAAAAATACACTCCGCTTGAGTGTATGTGTGAATTTCAGTGGAAATCTTTTTTCATCCCACCACAAAAAATGGATTGTAAAAAACAAAAACGTTTTTTACAATCCATTTTGCTTTTTTTGCAAATCTTTTCTCCGAAAGCTATATCCGGAAATTATTCTTCCTCGGCATCTACCCATGCATCAAAGGCATCGGCAGCTTTTTCATATTCGTCGTCATCTTCGATGTTTTCGATAACAGCTGAGCCATCTTCCTCTTCAAAGAAACGGTAGATGTAAACCTCTTCTTCGCCTTCTTCGCAGTCTACGGGAATGAGGGCAATGTATTCCTGATTTTCTGCTTCAAACACGCACACGGGTGCACATTCTACATTTTCGCCGCCTTCAAATTCGAGGGTGATTGTTTCTGCTTCTTCATTGGGGTTGTAGTTTTTTTCTGACATAAATTTTCTCCTTTAAAAAATAATTTATATTGTTGCGACTTGTTGTGTATATATGGTTTTGTCGATATGCAAACTTCGTTTGCTCGATATTTTTACTATCATAAAATCGATATGTTTTCCCTTTGGTCAAACTCGATATGATATGAATTCTCGTTGCCGTAAGGCAACATATCGAGCGTGCCCACGCATATCGAGCGCGAAGCACATATCGGGAATTTTATAGAATTCATATCGATTCGTTGCACAGGCAACGAACATTTATCCATATATTTTGCTGTCGTTGTATTTGTCGGCTAATTCTTTGGTATTGTGATTGGTGTGTGACAAAAGCCAGCTGAAAACCTCGGGATTGGAATAAGTGTCTGTCCATGCATTGTGTCCGTTTTCGGGATATATGGTGAGCTTTGCTTTGCCACCGCACTTATTTACAGCTTCCACCATTTTTTCAGATTCTTCGCAAAAAACGGTGTCGTCCTTTGCACCATGGAAAGCCCATATGGGAACATTGACAAGCCTTTCGGCGTTCCAGTACATGCCGCCGCCGCATATGGGCACAATTGCGGCAAAGGTTTCGGGCATGCTCATTGCAAGCAGCCACGTGGCATATCCACCCATGCTTGCTCCCATGAGATATACACGATTTTTGTCACAAAAAGGTTCATCGATTATTTTGTTTACAAAGCTTTTGAGCCTTTCAAACATGTCAAACCACGTGTTTTCCGAACACTGAGGTGCCACTGTGACAAAGGGGAAGCCAAAGACTTTCACTTCATTGAAAAACGCATTGTTTATAAGAGTATTGATATTATTTCCTCTGGTGCCTGCTCCGTGAAGGAAAATGATGACAGGGTATTTCTCTCCCTCTTTGTAGCTGTCGGGGTATGATATGAGATAGTTGAATACGCCCGAATTTTCAATTTTTATGTCCATATTTGTGTCTCCTTTTTTGATTCTGTCAGGTATGAAGTAAAAAACAAAGTTCAACACTTACTTTTTCATTTCGAGATAGGGCAAAACATCAAAGCCGCATTTTTTGTACAGACTGACAGCTCTTTCGTTTTCTTCCTCTGCTTCGAGCCGGAAAATGCAGTCGTCATAGCTTTGGAGGATAAACTCCATAAGTCTTTTGCCAAGACCTGTGCCTCTGAAGGCTTTTTTTATGTACAAATCTTCAATCCAGATGCACATTTTGCCAAATTCTGTTGAAAAGCTTTTTGCAATCATGGCATAGCCTGCGATGCCCTCTTCACTTTCAATTACATAGCCTTCAAGATAGGGGTTGTCTCCTGTGCAGGCGTCTATGTCGTCTGTGAAAATTTCGTCTGAGCCATTGGTGTGCACTGCGGGCGATGCATAAAATACGCGCATCATTTCAAGCACATCGGCTTTGTCTTTTTCTGTCATGAGTCTTATGGTGGTGTTCATATCTGTTTCAGCTCCGTTTGTTTACATATGGCTTTACACGCACATGTCAAATATTTCTTTGATTACATCGTAGTCCATGTCGATGTAGCTCTTTACCACTCTCGTTTTTGAGAATGTGCAAAGGTCTGCAAGACGGGAGGTGCATGATGCATCAAGACCAAAATCTGAAAGGCGTGAAGGCATGCCGAGTGATTTGAAAAACTCTGACATTTTTTCTATGCCAAAGAGTGCTGCCGCCTCGTCATCTGCTCTGGTGCAATCCCACACTCTTCGCGCAAACTGTGCAAATCGGGTAATGCTATACCTGTATATATATTTTGCCCAGGCAGGAAAAAGCACACCAAGGCCTGCGCCATGGGCAATGTGGTCATATTCACCACTTAAGGCATGCTCGAGCTGATGAACGGGGAGGGCATTTTGCCTGCCGCAGCCTGTGAGGCCATTGTGAGAGAGGCTCGATGCCCACATCATGTTGGCACGGGCGTTATAGTCACGGGGATTTTCTATAAGAGTGGTACCTGCTGAAATAACAGTCTTTAAAATGCTTTCGGAAATTCTGTCGGTGAGGTCGGTGGGTTCTATGGGCATGAAGTAGCGCTCCATGGTGTGTGCCATAATATCGACTACGCCACAGGCTGTCTGATATGGAGAAACAGTGTATGTCAGCTCGGGGTTCATGATGGCAAAAAGGCATCGGTTGAGGTCGGAATTAAAGCCCCGTTTCATATTGAGCTCCGTGTTGGTGACAACTGCCGATGAGCTCATCTCACTGCCTGCGGCAGCAATGGTGAGAATGCATCCTACGGGGAGAGATTTTTGGGGAATTGCCTTGCCCGAGTGAAAATCCCACGGGTCGCATTCGGAAAGAGCGCCTGCCGCAGTGCTCTTGGAAGAATCGAGCACGCTTCCGCCTCCCACTGCAAGTATCATCTGCACGCCTTTTTCTTTTGCAAGCTTCACTGCCTCACGCACAAAGGAGATTTTTGGGTTTGGCTCGACACCACCCATTTCGACCACATTTATGTTATGCTCTTTTAGTGATGCCATTATCTCATCATAGAGTCCCGATTTTTTTATGCTTCCCTGACCATACTGAAGCATAATATTACTATATCCATACTCTTTGATTATTTTGCCCACATCTTTGTGCTTGTCTTTGCCGAAAATCACCTTTGTGGGTGTATAGTATGTAAAATCCTGCATAAAAAATCCACCTCTGAAACATATGTGTTCTTTCTTGTTGCGTAAGCAACATATCGAGTGCATCAGCACATATCGAGTCATTTATGACATATCGGGAATTCGTCAGAATTCATATCGACGATTTCAAACTTTGCTTGAAATCATCATACCACAAAAAAACAAAAAAGGCAACTTTCGAAAACGAAAATTGCCTTTTATCTATTACAGTCTTTTTTCTTCTTCTTCCTGAACATCGGGGAATGCTGAAAGCATTGGTTTAATGTTCTTTTTCTTAAGATTTCTGTCGATGTAGTTTCTTGTGATTTTAACAACAAGTCCCGAAAGAGCGAGCACACCGATAAGGTTTGGCACCATCATAAGACCGTTGAAGGTGTCGGAAATGTCCCATGCAAGTGACGAGGTGAGAAGTGCACCACAGAAAATCATCACAAGGTGGATAACCTTATAGAGCTTTGTTGCTTTTGTGCCGAAAAGATATTCCCATGCCTTTGTGCCATAATGGTCCCAGCCGAGAACGGTTGTGAACGCAAAGAGCAGGATTGCAATCGCAATAAATCTTTCGCCCCACACGCCAAAGAGAAGAGAGAAAGCCTTTGCAACAAGGTTTGCATCGGTTGCACCGTCAAGGAGCACACCTGTGTCAAGATTGATTACACCAGAGGTAAGCACAACGAGAGCTGTCATGGTGCAGACAACCATGGTATCGGCAAAAACTTCAAAGATGCCCCACAGTCCCTGACGGACAGGCTCTACAACATTGGAATTGGAGTGTACCATAACAGATGAGCCAAGACCTGCTTCATTTGAAAACACACCCCTTTTGCAACCAAGGGTTACAATCTCTTTAACAGCAATACCCATAGCACCACCCCATACAGCAGGGCCTGTGAATGCGTACCTGAAGATGGCAGAGAATGCAGCTCCGACACTTTTAAAGTTTACACCTATGATAACTACACTGCCCAAAACAAACAACACAACCATAAAGGGTACAACCTTTTCGGCAAAATTGGCAATTCGTTTGAGACCGCCAAGTATTATGAGAGCAGCAATAACAACCAAAACAATGCCTATGATGAGATGATACACGGTAACATCGCCAAAGGGGATGGATGTGAGAGCAGGGATGGAAAATGCATCAACTATATTTACAACAATCTTATTTACCTGTCCCATAGCGCCGATGCCGAATGATGCCAAAATAGCAAAGATTGAGAAAAGAACTGCCAGAATTTTGCCAATCCATTTGCAGCCTTTCATTTTGCCAAGACCGTCTCTGAGATAATACATGGCACCGCCTGACCATTCACCGTCGGCATTTTTTCTGCGATAGTAAATGCCAAGCACATTTTCGGAATAGTTAGTCATCATGCCGAAAAATGCCGCAATCCACATCCAGAACACTGCACCGGGTCCGCCGCCGACAATGGCTGCCGCAACACCTGCGATGTTACCTACGCCGATTGTGGCTGCAAGGGCTGTGCAAAGCGCCTGAAACTGCGAGATTGATTTACCTTTTACATGCCCCGAGACATCTTTGTTGAAAATCTTTCCTATTGTCTCGGAAAACCAGTGACGAATGTGTGTTATCTGAAAAACACCTGTGATGACGGTCATGATAAGACCGGTTGCGAGGAGCAGGTAAAGACCGTTGCCCCACACGAAACCATTGACATCGTTATTGAATTTTGTCAATGCCTCAAAAAAGTTTGTCATATAAAATCCTCCTGAAATTTTGCGCCAAATAAAGTAAAAAAGCGATTTAGAGGCATGCTTGGATAACGCTCCACACCTGAGGGCAAAAAGGTTCACTTTTTTGAAACAAGCAAAATTGCACACAATTTCCCATGCTATAAAAAAGGCAGAGTTTTTTACACACAAAAACTCCGCCTGAAAGCCAAAAATAAAACCTTTAGCTCCGTCCTTTTGCCTGAGAGATTAGCCCAAAGATATGGGCCTTACACCTTCGGCATCCTTTTGGTCTCCTTTAGAGGCCGGACTTCTCCGGAGTGCTATCCGTGGGCAGTCACTGCTATTGCGCCTGAGAGTATTACTCCTTCGGCAAGGCTAGCCATTGGAGTATTCTCCGACGTCTATACCTTTCTCCTGCACACTTCACTTAGCTCAAATATTAAATTTTCTTCATTATAGTACCGAAAGCCTATATTGTCAACCGTTTTTGCCGAAAGACGTAAAATTTTCTGTTTTTTCACCAAATAAAAGGAATAAGCCTGTATTTTACCTCTTTTTTATATTTTTGATAGCCTTTAAGCTCTTTTTCCAAAAATTTTTCTTCTTCTATGATTCTTGCAGAAATTATGAAAGGATAGATAAGAAAAACAAAAAAGGAATACACCGAGCCGAGAATGAGAGGCATCATAAGAAACATTACCACAGTCACGCTGTACATGGGGTGTCTAACAACGCTGTAAAGCCCTGTATCAATTACCTTATGGTCTTTTTGCACCTCAATGGTTCGTGAAAGATAGGGGTTTTCCGAAAGCACACGGGCATAGAGAAGATATGATATCAAAAAGACAGTCAGAGCACCAAGCGATATGCCGCGTGGCAAAGAAGACCAGCCAAAGCGAAAATCAAGCCCCGAGATAATAAAACCTGTGACAAACACCTCACCGCTCATGGCCACTATGGCTTTTTGCCCCTTTTGCTTCTCTTTTGCATTGAGCCTTTTTTTAAGAAGCTCGGGGTTCCCCCGCATCATAAAAAGTCCTGCCACAAACATCGGAACAAATAAAATCCCCATAAGAAGCCATCCGTTTGCAAAGCGAACCGTACCTGCAGGGACAAAAATCAAAAGCCCTGTGAGCACGGCACCCGAAACAAATTTTATTAAAGCTTGCCAAAATAGCTCCTTTGACATAGCATCACCTCAAATTTTCTTGCAAATGGCCGACTTCAAACGGATTTTTACAAGACATATATTCCTTAAACCTTTGCATTCCCAAAAAGGAGTATGCTCCCTTTTTCCACACAAGACTCACATCTACATACATCGGAGACTCAAGAGCAAAGGAAACGAACTCTGAATTTCTTTCAATGAGCTGTCTGAACATAAAGCCTGAAGCTATGTTGTTTGAAATTATGCTGAGCATTGTGGACAGTTGCTCGGTCTGCAAAAGGATATTAGGTTTAATTCTTTCACGAGCAAACCATTTCTTTATTTCTTCTGTCTGGAAAAAGCTGTTTTCAAAAAGCACCAAAGGAATGTTTTCAAGATCAGAAGGCTTAACAGCTCTACGAGTCATATTAAAGCTATCTTTAGCCATACAGCAAACTATCTCAAGTCGTGCAACCGCTCTTGATGACAGACCTGTGTCAAGAGTGCGATTGTGCGGAACGAAAATCATATCAAGATAACCCTCAGAAAGCTTCTGAGTAAGCTCCTGACTGCCCCCTTCCACAATTTCCAGAGTGATGCCCTCATTGGCTGAAAGAAAATCACGATAAATGGAAGGAAGTATGATTGCTCCTATCATGGGCGGGATGCCGAGTCTGAGTTTTTTGCGGTCTCCGCCAAGGTCTTTCATGATTTTTTCTGCTTTGCCGGTTCGATTTAATATGTCTTTGCTCATTTTATAAAGCAATTCACCCTCAGAAGTAAGTGTCATTCCATGATGATGCCTTTTAAAGAGCGTCACACCAAATTCATTTTCAAGATCTTTGATTGCACTTGAAATAGATGGCTGTGATATATGAAGATGCATAGCCGCATCGGAAACAGTCTGAAAATCACAAACTGCACAAAAATATTTTAGTTGATTGATGTTCATAAGGCACCCCCTTTTACAAAAATTATATAGGAAAAATCTATAATTGTCAATGAAATATATGTTTTACAAATATATAAAGACGTGATATAATTTTTATATAAACCAATGGAGGTTATAATATGACTACACATAAAATAGCAGTAATCGCCGGCGACGGTATAGGCCCCGAGGTAATAAAAGAAGGCGTTAAGGTGCTGAATGAAGCCGCCCGACTTGACGGAAGCTTCAGCTTTGAATTCACCTACTTTCCGTGGGGCTGTGAATATTATAAAGAAACAGGTAAAATGATGGCAGAAGACGGCATCGAAAAGCTCAAAGAGTTTGACGCAATCTTTCTCGGCGCAGTGGGCGCGCCCGGAGTGCCCGACCACATATCGCTGTGGGATCTTCTGCTTATAATAAGAAAAAGCTTCGACCAATATATAAATCTCAGGCCAGTGAAGCTTTTGAAAGGTGCTCCGACTCCCCTTAAAGACACCAAGGCTGAAGACATTGACATGCTCTTTATCAGGGAAAACACCGAGGGCGAATATGCCGGCAGCGGAAGCTGGCTTTTCAAAAATCAGCCAAATGAAGTGGTTATCCAGAACGGTGTGTTCTCAAGAAAGGGCTGTGAGAGAGTTATCCGTTATGCATATGAAACGGCAAAAAAAGAAAACAAATCTCTTACAAGCATAAGCAAAGCCAACGCCCTTAACTATTCGATGGTTTTCTGGGATCAGATATTTGAAGAAGTGGGAAAAGAGTATCCCGAAGTTAAAACCTATTCTTATCTTGTGGATGCAGCAAGCATGTTTATGGTTAAAGACCCTAAACGATTTGAAATCGTTGTAGCATCCAATCTTTTCGGTGACATACTTACCGACCTCGGTGCCGCAATTGCAGGCGGTATGGGCCTTGCTGCAGGAGCAATGCTTAACCCAGAAAGAAAATTTCCCTCTATGTTTGAACCTATTCACGGCTCGGCTCCCGACATCGCAGGAAAAGGAATTGCAAACCCATTGGCAACTGTATGGTCTGCATCTCAAATGCTTGACTTTTTCGGACACAAAACCTGGGGCAAAAAGCTTATAGAATACATAGAAAATGTGCTCTGTGAGAAAAAGGTGCTCACTCCCGACCTTGGCGGATGTGCATCCACACAGGAAGTGGGCGATGAAATAGTGAGAAAAATGCAAAAGGATTTTATAAAATAACAACCTTTATATAACAAAAAAGACATCCACGAAGGGAAGTGTCCCTAAGGACACTTTTGAACACAAAAAACCTCTCAAGCACTTGTATGCAAGTGCGTTTGAGAGGTTTTGTTATATGTTTGCTTCGCAAACTCGATATATTTGTCACAGGACAAATTCGATATAAATTTCTCCGAAATTTGCGATATGATATGAATTCTTAAAAACTCGTCGCGCCAGCGACATATCGAGCGCTTGCGCATATCGAGTGTGAAACACATATCGTGAATTCCCCAGAATTCATATCGCTGCCGAGTGTCCTTTAGAACACTCGGCAAACGGATGTCTTTTTTGTTATATAAATCTTTTTTTAAATTCACCTTTATGCATTTCATACACTCCGACAAACCCGACATCACGGAGGAGCTTTGTCATTTCATCAAAGCCATAGTTCATTGTGTCGAGATTGTGGCTGTCGGACGAAAGTATCACTTTGCCATTATTCTTTTTGAGGATGTAGAGAAGCTCCTCGGCAAGATAGGGGGTTTTTCGGTAGCCTCTCGCCATAGCACCTGTATTTATTTCAAAAATA